>CAVCBG010000009.1:0-15825 GCA_963600285.1 Anaerovoracaceae bacterium | reverse complement strand
GGAAGCGAAAACGAAAAAGGCACCCAAGAAGAGTGCCTCAAAAGATGAAAATCCCACCGGCTGGGTCCAGCCCAGTCTGTTCGACTTTTAGGGAACCGGGTTGTCCAGATCCAGCAGCAGGCCTTCCGCTTCCGCGACCCGGCTTTCGGGAACCGCGATGGCGATCTCACCCAGCACGCCGAACTGAAGCCCGAGGGTCTTGCCGACGGATTCCTTCATTTGACGGCAGGGAATATCGCATTCCTTCATCTGTCCGCAGATCAAATCTGCCTCAACCTGATTCTCAGCCCAATATACGACTTTGTAGTTTTCCATAGTTTTTATCTCCGTGCTTTCATTATACCCGCCTTCCGAAAAAAGGACAGCCGAGTGTGGTATACTCGTTGAAGAACAAGAGGCAGTCATGGGAAAAGAACAATATACCGCGGTCATTGATTCCGGCGTCGGAGGGCTTTCGGTCCTCGCGCATGCTCATCGGAGACTTCCGAAGGAGAATTTTTACTTCTTCGCCGATGCCGCGAACGCTCCCTACGGCGACAAGACGCCCGAAGAGATCCGCGAAATTGTCCGCGGAGTGATCGGGCACATCACCGCCGAACGGGAGATCAAAGCCGTCCTGCTTGCCTGCAACACAGCCACCTCGGCCGCCGCGGAGATGCTCCGCGCGGAGATGGAGATCCCCGTGCTCGGCATGGAGCCCGCGCTGAAGCCCGCCGTGATCCAAACCCAAGGGCAGGTCATCGTCATGGCGACCAGCCTGACGATCCGCGAGGAGAAATTCCGCAAACTGCTCGAGCAGTACGATCAAGGCCGCGACGTCATTCCCATGGCGTGTCCGGGATTGATGCAGCTCGTCGAGGCGGACCCCGCCGGGAAGGAAACCCGCGCCTACCTTGAAAAAGCCCTCGCACCGTACGCCGACAGCGCCGAATCCCTGGTCCTCGGCTGCACCCATTACGTTTTCCTGCGCCCGCTGCTTAGAGAGATGTTCCCGAAGCTGAAGCTCTTCGACGGCAACGACGGCGTCACCCGCCACCTCGAGGATGTTCTCGGCGAACGGAACGCCTTGGGCGGCTCCGGCGATGTGATTTTAGACTGCTCGCTCGAGGGCGCTCCGCGTGAAGACTACGCCGCGAAGTGCGTCCGTATGGAGTCAGTCGGCGAGCGCATCTTCGACGAACTGTTTTCACAGCATTGACCGAATCGGCTTAAGGTGATATAATTCAGCAGTTGAAAATATCATCACCGCGTCATACGCGGTATGTAAGGATATAATGGCTGCAAGTACGAACCTTGATCAGATCCACGATTTGGGCATCTTAGAAACAATAGAAAGCGACCCCGACGCCACGCAGGCGTCAATCGCGGGTCAGCTTAATGTTGCTGTCGGGACGGTCAACTGGCATCTGAAACGCCTTGCCGAAAAGGGTTATGTAAAAATCCAACACTGCGAAAGAAGAAAACTGAAGTATATCATTACTCCCGAAGGTATCGCGCTGCGGGCAAGATTGACCCTTGATTATATCCACAGCTCTTTTGAGTTATATCGTTTGATTCGGGAGCGGATGTCCGTCGTTCTCGAATACTGCGCCCGTGATTCCTATAACACGGTTTACATCGAAGGCAGCGGGGATGTACGCGATATCTGCCGTCTGACGTGTATGGAACGGAATGTTAACGTCGTCGACAACGACTCGCCGGATATTCCGACCGTGAGGATCGTGGGTCTGAAACTCTTCTATCTCACGCCGGCCGACAAGGTCAGCCCCGAGAAAGAAGCTGAAGCTATGTCAAAAGCGTGACAGAAAGCGGGACGAATTTTGGACAGCGAAAATAACGAAAAATATCAGGTCGTCATTCAGCCCACGAAGGGCCTGAAGATGGTTGACTTGAAAGAACTCTTCAAATACCGGGAACTGGTTTTCTTCCTTACCTGGCGCGACCTGAAGGTCCGCTATAAGCAGACGATCCTCGGCGTGGCGTGGGCTGTCATTCAGCCGGTCATGACGATGGTTGTCTTCTCGGTGTTCTTCGGCGGATTGGCGGGCGTGCCTTCGGACGGCATCCCCTATCCGCTGTTCTCAATCGCCGGCCTTCTCCCTTGGCAGCTTTTCGACAATTCCATCCGCGGCGCCTCGAAGTCCCTCGTCGGCAACCGCAACATGATCACGAAGATTTACTTCCCGCGTGTCATTCTGCCGCTGTCCAGCGTCCTCGCCTGTATCGTGGACTTCTTCGTGGCGCTGCCGATCCTCATCATCATGATGATCTATTACGGCTACTCCATCAATATCTACATCCTGCTGATCCCCTACTACCTGCTGCTGACGGTCATCACGGCCTTCGGCGTCAGCCTGTGGTTCTCCGCGGCGGATGTGCTCTACCGTGATGTGGGTTACATCGTTCCCTTCATCTGCCAGATTTGGATGTACATCACCCCGATCGCCTACGGTTCTTCCCTGATCTCCAACCCGACGTGGGCCTTCATCTACAACCTGAACCCGATGGTCGGCGTCGTGAACGGTTTCCGTTCCGCGTTCCTCGGCGTTTATACGGAAATGCCGATCCAGAGCATGATTTTCAGCCTGCTGATCTCTCTGATCATCCTTATCGGCGGTCTCTTCTACTTCCGCCACATGGAAAAGCAGTTCGCGGATTTGATCTAAGGGAGGTTCGGGATGAGTCAGTATTCGGTTGAAGTCAATCACATCGGCAAGCGCTACCGCATCGGCGGGGCTCCGCAGCAGTACAACACCCTGCGCGAGACGCTGACCGGTTTTATCAAGAATCCGAAATCCCGCCTGCATGGGAAGATGACCGAGGAGAACTCCTTCTGGGCGTTGAAAGACGTCAGCTTCAATGTGGAGCAGGGGAAGGCCATCGGCATCATCGGCCGCAACGGCGCCGGGAAGAGCACGCTTCTCAAGATCCTCTCCCGCGTGACCGAGCCGACCGAAGGCAAAGCCCTGATCAACGGCCGCGTCGGCTCCCTGCTGGAAGTCGGCACCGGGTTCCATCCCGAGCTGACCGGACGGGAGAACATCTACCTGAACGGCGCGATCCTCGGCATGAAGAACGCCGAGATCGAAAAGAAAATGGACGAGATCATCGCCTTCTCCGAGGTGGAGAAGTTCGTCGACACCCCGGTGAAGCGCTACTCCTCCGGTATGTATCTGCGTCTGGCGTTCGCTGTCGCGGCGCATCTGGACCCGGAAATCCTGGTCGTGGATGAAGTGCTCGCTGTCGGCGACGCGGAATTCCAGCGCAAGTGCATCGGCAAGATGAGCGACGTCGCGAACCAGGGCCGCACGGTCCTCTTCGTCAGCCACAATATGTCGGCGATCATGCGCCTCACGGAACAGACCGTCGTTCTGGATCACGGCCGCGTTGTCATGCAGGCCCCGACGGCGGAAGCGGTGGACTATTACCTCGCCCACGGCTTCTCTCAGGAAGGGGAGCGTACGTGGCACGAAGACGAGATCGAGAAGGACACCGGTCCGTTCCATCCGCTGAGCATCCGCGTGCTGAACAGCACCGGGAACGTCTCCGACACCGTCCGCTCGGTGGAGCCGATGAGTATTGAGTTCGAGTACACCCTCGACGAGCCGGTGAACGGACTTCGTGTAGGCCTTTACATCATCAGCACCCGCGGCGAATTCGTGCTGACGTCGTTCGATGTGGACGACCTCGAGAAATTCGAGAAGTACAGCACCCGCCCGGCGGGGCATTACGTCAGCCGCTGCACGATCCCGGCGGACATGCTGAACGAAGGGCGCTTCGTGATCGGCGTCAACGCCAGCATCTTTAAAATCAGAACTTACTTCCATGACGAACAGGCGTTGGTCTTCAACGTCAACGGCACGGGAGCGGCGGGCACCCAGTGGCCCGAAACCCGTACCGGCCTGATTCGCCCGCGGTTAAACTGGGAAATCGAAGAGAAGGGGGGGCTTTAGTCTATGCCCAACTACAAGGAGACGATCCGCGAGATCTTAGGCGAGATCCCGTTGACCGCTGAGTTTTACAATCAGTTGAAGAAGTCATCACAGCCCGCGACGCGCTACTCCCTGAAAAACATCCAGGAACGCCTGCCGCAGATGCTTCAGGACGTCGAGGATAACAAGAAGACCATCGACGAGCCGAAGAAGGTCTTCGTTTTCGCTTCCCTCCACTATTGGATCGAGCATGCCGCGACCTTGGCGCTTTACTTCGCCGCTCAGGGACATGATGTGACCTTCGGTTATCTGCCGTATTCCGACTGGCAGAAGTCCGTGAATAAATTCGATCTGCGCCGTCAGGAGCTTTACACCAAGAAGGTTCTGGCCGACGCGGAAAAGTATATTAAATTGGTCTCCTTCCTCCCGCTGCATCCTTCTTACAAGAAGCTGCCGGACGAGATCACGAAGATCATTGAGGAAGTCAGCGCCTACGACACGCAGTACACGCTGCAGGTCGAGGATTTTGATAAGAACAGCGAGCTTTACAAGATGCGCCTGACGGCGAATGAATACTTCGCCCGCATGGTGTATCCGTGGCTGCTGAAGAACAAGCCCGACTACATCGTCGTCCCGAACGGCACGATTCAGGAAATGGGCGTGCTCTACCGCATCGCGAAGTGGATGGAGATCCCGGTCGCGACCTATGAATTCGGTGAGCAGCGCAAACATTTCTGGGTCGCGCAGAACCGCGAGGTCATGCGTCAGGAGACGGATGACCTGTGGGCCGCCCGCAAGGACATCCCGATGAGCGACGAGGAATTCGAGAAGATCCGCAGCATGGTCTCCGCCCGTCAGCATTCCGACCTGTGGGGCAACTTCACCCGCCGCTGGCAGGGAACCGAGAAAGTCGGCGCCGCGCAGATCCGCGAAGCGCTGAACCTGGATGACCGTCCGCTGGTCTTCCTGGCGACGAACGTCCTCGGCGACAGCCTGACGCTCGGACGTCAGACCTTCTCGAAGAACATGGCGGAATGGATCGAACGCACGGTCCAGTATTTCGCCGAACGGAAAGACGCGCAGCTTGTCATCCGCGTGCATCCGGGCGAAGTCCTGACGCACGGCCAGTCCATGGTGGACGTCGTCAATAAGCTGATGCCGATCCTGCCGTCTCACATTCATCTGGTCAAGCCGACCGACAAGATCAACTCCTATGACTTGGTCGATATCGCGACGGTCGGCCTGGTTTACACCACGACCATGGGCCTTGAGATGCCGATGAGCGGCGTTCCCGTGATCGTCGCCGGGCAGACCCATTACCGCGGCCGCGGCTTCACGATGGATCCCGACAGCTGGGTCAGCTATTACAAGATGCTCGGCTCCGTTCTCGATGACCCGAAGAGCGCGGCGCTGAGCGAAGACCAGGTGAAACTCGCCTGGCGGTATGCTTACTCCTTCTTCTTTGAATATGCCCGTCCGTTCCCGTGGCATCTGGTCAAGATGTGGGAAGACTACGAAAAGCGTCCGATGTCCTATGTTCTCGGTGAGCAGGGACAGGCGGAATTCGCGAAATCCTTTGAATATTTGATCGGCACTCCGCTGGATTGGAAAGAAATCTTCGCGGAAAAAGGGAAAAAATGAGCGAACAGCAGGAATACAAACAGAAAGTCCGTAAGTTTTACGATGCCATCGGCTGGAGCAAGGAAAGCTCCGGATACTATCAGAACGCGCATTATGAAGACCTGCGTCCGGTATCCGCGGAGTACATCCACAACTGCCATCTGCGCATCACGCCTTACTTCAAAGACGGCGGCAAGCTGCTCCTTGACCTCGGCAGCGGCCCGGTTCAGTACGATGAGTATCTGACCTACTCCGAGCACTTCGAGAAACGGCTCTGCGCGGATATCTCCATCACGGCCCTGCGCGAAGCCCGCGAACGCCTCGGCGATAAGGGACTGTATGTCGTCTGCGACGCGGCGAACCTGCCTTTCAAGGACGAATGCATTGACGGCGTCGTCTCGCTGCATACCTTCCATCACCTCGACCTTGAGGAACAGAAGAAGGCTTGGTATGAGTGCTGCCGCGTCATGACCCAGAAGGCCGTCGCCGTGATCGTGAACGGCTGGACGGAATCCGCGATGATGAAGAAGTGGCAGGGGCGGATGGAATTCGCCGAGAAGGTCGGGACGAAGATCGCCGAGCTCCGCGGCAAGCAGCCGAAGAAGAGCGGCAAGAATCGGAAGACCGCCGAGAAGGAGAAGGGAACTTACACCAAGAAGATGGATCCCGAATGGATCCGCGAGAACCTCTCCGGTCTGAACGGCGGGAACGTTGACATTCAGATCCGCTGCTGGCGCAGCGTCAGCGTCCGCTGGCTGCGGGCGTTGATCCACAACCCTTACGGGAAAGCGGCGCTCAGGAATTTGTATCAAAAAGAAGAACAGAATCCGGAATATTACGGCGAGTATGGCCAATATCCGATGATAATTATGAAAAAAAAGTAAAAGAAAGGACATGCGCAGAGAATTATGGGTATGAACTGGACTGACAAAGTTGTATTGATTACCGGCGGCACCGGCTCCTTCGGTAAAAAGTTTATTGAGATCATGCTGAAGGAATACCATCCGGCGAAGATCATCGTCTTGAGCCGCGATGAGTTGAAGCAGCATGAAATGCGCATCAACGGGTTTGACGACCCGTCCCTGCGCTATTTCCTCGGCGACATTCGAGATGTCGACCGTCTGAAGCGCGCTTTCAAGGGTGTTGATATTGTCGTGCACGCCGCGGCCCTGAAACAGGTCCCGGCCTGCGAATACAACCCGACGGAAGCCATCAAAACGAACATCATGGGCAGCCAGAACGTGATCGATGCCGCCCTTGACTGCGGCGTGAAGAAGGTTCTCGCCATCAGCACCGATAAGGCTGTCAACCCGGTCAACCTCTACGGCGTGACCAAACTCGGCGCCGAGAAGCTCTTCGTTCAGAGCAACTCCTACGCCGGCGGCAGCGAGACCCGCTTCAGCTGCACCCGCTACGGCAACGTCGTCGGCAGCCGCGGCTCCGTGGTTCCGGTCTTCCTGCAGCAGCGCAAGTCCGGCAAGCTGACCGTCACCGATGAACGCATGACCCGCTTCTGGATCTCCCTCGACCAGGGCGTCCGCTTCGTCATCCGCTGCATCGAGCAGATGCACGGCGGTGAAGTCTTCGTCCCGAAGATCCCGTCCATGACCGTCAAGGATCTGGGCGCGGCGCTGGCCCCGGAATGCGAAATCGTCTACACCGGCATCCGCCCGGGCGAGAAGCTTCATGAAGTGCTGGTCTCCGAAGACGAAGCCCGTTCCACCGTTGAACTGGATGATATGTATGTCGTTCAGCCGACCGGTACGCTCTGGTTCGGCAAGGAATGGGAAAAGATCGGCAAGCCGCTTCCCGACGGCTTCCGCTACGCTTCCAACACGAACACGGATTGGCTCGACCTTGACGGCGTGAAAGCCATGATCAAGCCCTTCCAGGACGCTTACGAGAAGGAACACCGCGCTTGAAACGGCTTCTGGTAACAGGCGCGTCGGGCCTTTTGGGGCTGAACTTCTGTAATTTCTTCTATCGGAAATACAGTATTATCGGCCTCGCCAACCACACGCGCCTGTTCAACCCGCCTTTTCGGGTGCTCTCCCGCGATCTTGAGCAAGAGAACGCGGACGCGCTGATGGCGGAGTTCGAGCCGGAGATCGTGCTGCACTGCGCGGCGATCGCCAATATTGACACCTGCGAGAAGCAGCCCGAGAAGGCGGTCACCGTCAACAGTGAGCTCCCCGGCCGGCTGGCCGCCGCGGCGAAGAAGCGCGGCGCGAAGTTCGTCCATATCTCCACGGACGCCGTCTTTGACGGTGAGGACTGCGGCGAGCACGGCTACCGTGAGACGGACGCGGTCAATCCGCTGAGCCGTTACGCGGAGACGAAGCTGATGGGCGAGCGGAATGTCTTGAGCGAGAATCCGGACGCCATTGTGGCGCGGGTGAATTTCTACGGCTGGAGCATGGGCGGACGGCGCAGCCTCGTTGAATTCTTCTACAACAACCTTTCCGAAGGCAAGCCGATGAACGGATTCAGCGACGTTTATTTCTGCACGCTCTACGTTCATTACCTGGCTGAGCTGCTGGATGAGATGATCGAGAAGGACGCGAAAGGCATTTACCACGTCTTCAGCTCCGATTATCAAAGCAAATACGAATTCGGCCGCGCCGTGGCGAAGAAATTCAATCTGGACGCGGACCTGATCAAACCGGTTTCATGGAAGGACGGCGGGCTGACCGCGAAACGCTCCCCGAACCTGATCATGAACACCGATAAGTTGAGAGCGCTGCTCGGGCATGAGCTGCCGAAGCAGTCCGACAGCCTGGACTATTTCTACCGCGACACGGCGGGCGGATACAGGCAGCGGATTCAGGCTTACTCTTACGATAATCATTCGGAGGCATAAAGATGGAAATCAAAATCGGAAACAAAATCATCGGCTATGACCGGCCTGTTTACTTTGTCGCGGATATTGCCGCGAACCATGACGGCGACCTGGACCGCGCGAAGATGCTGATCCACATCGCCAAGGAAAGCGGCGCGGACGCCGCGAAGTTCCAGAATTTCAAAGCCGCGAAGATCGTCTCCGATTACGGTTTCAAGAGCATGGGCGGGCAGCAGAGCCACCAGTCCAGCTGGAAGAAATCCGTCTTCCAAGTCTACGAAGACGCCTCCGTGCCGGACCGCTGGAGCTCGGAGCTGAAGGAATGCTGCGACAAGGAAGGTATTGAATACTTCTCCGCCCCTTACGACTTCGAGTCCATTGACTGGCTCGATCCCTTCATCAATGTCTATAAGATCGGCTCCGGCGACATCGACTGGATCGAATCCCTCGAGAAGATCGCCGCGAAGAACAAACCGGTCCTGCTCGCGACCGGCGCTTCCGACCTCGCGGATGTTCAGCGCGCTGTCAACGCCATCACGAAGATCAACCCCGAGCTGGTGCTGATGCAGTGCAACACGAACTATACCGCCGACCCCGAAAACTTCAAGCACATTCATCTGCGCGTCCTCGAAACCTATCATCAGATCTGGCCGAATCTGATCCTCGGCCTCTCCGATCATACCGCCGGTCACGCGACCGTTCTCGGCGCTGTTGCGCTGGGCGCCCGCGTCATCGAGAAGCACTTCACGGACGACAACAACCGTGTCGGGCCGGATCATAAATTCGCCATGAACCCGAAGAGCTGGGAAGAGATGGTCGTCAACACCCGCCTGCTCGAGAAGGCTTTGGGCTCCACCGAGAAGTTCATCGCCGGCAACGAACAGGACACCTGCGTGATTCAGCGCCGCTGCCTGCGCGCCGCCCGCGACATCAAGGCCGGTGAGAAGATGACCCGCGACATGATTGATGTGCTGCGCCCGGCTGTCAAAGGCGCGATCCTGCCGCCCGAGATCAACAACGTCGTCGGCACGACCGCCGCGGTTGACATCAAATACGGCGTCGAGCTTCGCTGGACCGATTTCGTGGCATGAAAGTCCTTTACTTCACCCGCGATTACACGCCGCACGATTTCCGCTTCCTGAACGCGATTTCGGGGAACGGAGACGAGGTTTATTATCTGCGTCTTGAAAGGCGCAATATATATGAGAGCCGCCCGATTCCCGAGGCGGTTCATGTCGTTGATTGGGAGTTCGGCAAAGCGCCCTTCGATATGGAGAAGGACTGCGACGCCGCGGTGGACGCGCTGAAACGCGTTTGGGATGAGCTGCAGCCGGATGTCATCCATTCCGGCCCGCTGACCGACACCAGCTATATCGCCGCGAAGGCGGGACTCCATCCGCACACCGCGATGTCCTGGGGCTTTGACCTCGGGCGCGAGATCGAGACGGATGCCGGCTGCCTGGCGCGGGCGAAATACGCTCTGGCGCAGGCGGATTGGTTCCTCGGCGA
Organism: Anaerovoracaceae bacterium; assembly: GCA_963600285.1. Taxonomy (GTDB): domain Bacteria; phylum Chloroflexota; class Anaerolineae; order Anaerolineales; family Anaerolineaceae; genus Flexilinea. The sequence continues at coordinate 5,925 of CAVCBG010000009.1, read as the reverse complement.
CTGCTACGTCGAGTTGGATAAGGCCGCTGAGCTCGGTTACGACCGGACGCGGGCGACCATCTTCCCCTGGGGCATTGACACCGCCCGCTTCTCTCCCGGTGAGAGCAAGCTGCGCTCGGAGCTCGCGAAGGAGGATGAATTCCTCGTCCTCTCCCTGCGCACGATGGAGCCGAATTACGACGTGGAAACCGCGCTGCGCGGCTTCCTGCTCGCGGCGAAGGATTGCAAGAAGATCCGCATGATCCTTCTCGGCGATGGCAGTTTGATGCCGAAGCTGAAGGAGATCGCCGCCGCGGATGTTGACGGCGACCGTGTGCGCTTCCTCGGACGGCAGCCGAATGACCTCTTGGTTGACTACTACCGCGCGGCGGACCTCTACCTCTCCGCCTCGATCGTGGACGGCTCCTCCGTCTCCCTGCTGGAAGCCATGGGCTGCGGCACCCCGGTGCTGATGTCCGCGATCCCCGGGAACCTCGAGTGGGTCCGCGCGAACGAGAACGGCATGCTGTTCGAATGCCGGGATACGCAGACGATCGCGGAAAAGATCCGCTTCGCCGTTGAGAACCGCGATGTGATCCGTGGATACGCGGAGGCCGCGCGGGCGGACATTGAAGCCAAAGCGGATTGGAACAAGAACAAAGCGAAGATCAAAATCGCGTACAACGGAGCGATAAACCGATGAAAACTGTCATGATCATTCAGGCACGGATGGGCTCAAGCCGCCTGCCGGGAAAAGTTTTGAAACCCTTGAACGGCAAGCCGATGCTGGCCTGGGTCGTGGAACGCGCTTCACGGGCGAAGTCCATTGATCAATGTCTCGTCGCCACGACGGTGGACGCCTCCGACGATCCCATTCAGGAATGGTGCGAGGCGAACGGCGTCGCCGTTTACCGCGGTTCCGTTTATGACGTTCTCGACCGCTATTACAACGCGGCGAAGTCCGCGGAGGCCGACGTCATCATTCGCGTGACCGCCGACTGTCCGCTGATCGATCCCGCGGTGATTGACGAGCTCTTCGCCTTCTTCAAGCGTGAAGACGCCGACTTCGCCGCGAACCGCCTTCCCCCGCCCTGGCATCGGACCTACCCGATCGGCCTGGACGCGGAGATCGTCTCCATGCCGATGCTTGAGAAGGCATGGAAGACCGCCGAGGAGAAGTTCGAGCGCGAGCACGTGATGCCTTGGTTTTACGACACGCCGGGCCGCTGCAAGGTTGCCATTATGGATAACAGCGAGGACCTCGGCATGCATCGCTGGACGGTTGACACGCCCGACGATTACGCCATGATGGATCTGCTCTTCCAAAAGCTCGCCGACCCGAGCGCTGCGTCCATGAAAACGATCATGGAGACCATTGCCGCGAACCCGGAGCTTGAGAAAATCAACGCCTCATCCGTCGCCAAAGACGTCAAAGTGATTGACAATAGGATCAAATAAAATGAGCCTTGTTACCATTTTTATCACGCCGAAAGGCTTCGACCGTGAACACATCGCGATCATCCAGCGCAACGCCGTCCGTTCCTGGAAGATGCTCGGCGAGGATGTTGACATCCTGCTGATCGGGGACGATGAGGGCGTTGAGGAGAACGCGAAGGCGCTCGGCGTCCGCTATGTCCGCGAGGTGAAGCGCAATTCCCACGGGACGCCGCTTCTCAGCGACATTTTCCGCATCGCGCGGGAGAATTCCGATTCCCCGCTGCTCGCGTACGTCAACGCGGACATTCTGCTGAAACAGGACTTCCTGCAGACCTGCCGCGAGATGCACGAAAAGGAGAAGCAGTTCCTGCTCGTCGGGCGGCGCTTCGACCTGGATGTGGAAACGGAGATGGAATTCGGCTCGGACTGGGAAGAGAAGCTGGACGCGGAAGTCGCGGAGCGCGGGAATTGGCATTCCTTCAACGGCAGCGACTACTTCATTTTCACCCGCGATATCTATACCGAGATCCCGGACTTCGCCATCGGCCGCAGCGGCTGGGACAACTGGATGTTTTACGAAGCCCGCGCGAAGGGATGGAAACTGGTCGACTGCACCGGCTCCATCAACATCGTGCATCAGAATCACGACTACGCCCATCTGCCGAACGGCCTTTCCCATCACCGGCAGCCGGAATCCGCGGAGAACGTCGCGGCCGCGGGCGGCAAACAGAACATTTACCAGCCGGACGACTGCAATTACGTCTACGGCGCGGACCGTACCCTGCGCAAGGCGCCGATGACCGGGCAGAAATTCATCCGCGAGGTTGAGATCTTCTGCCGTCTGAAGCTGAAGTCGCAGAAGCTCGGCAATTTTATCCATCGGTTCGTGAAACGCGGACAGAAACGGAGCGCGGAGAAATGACAAGGATCGGACAGAACCCGGCGAAATTTGTAAAGGATGTCGCGAAACCGGCGCGCATTACGGTCGCCGTCTTGAACTACATCCCGTTCCTGAGCGGCTTCTATGCCGAGATGGATCAGGTGCTGAAGGCGAATCTGAACTCGATCTACGCCACGCAGATCGACGAGCCGTTTGACGTCTACGTCTTCGATAACGGCAGCTGCGACGAGATCAAGCAATTCCTGCTGAATGAACAGGCCGAAGGGCGCATTCAATACCTGATGCTCTCCGAGAAGAACCTCGGCAAGGGCGGCGCGTGGAACATTATCTTCGACGGCGCGCCCGGCGAGATCGTCGCCTATACCGACAACGACTGCCTGTTCAAACCCGAATGGCTGAAGAAATCCGTGGAGATCCTCGAGACCTTCCCGAATGTCGGGATGGTGACCGCCCGTCCCTTCCGCACGAACACCGATCTTTACACGAACACGCTGGCGTGGGCGGACGCGAATGACGAGGTGAAGCACGAACAGGGCGACCTCATCGCCTTCGATGTCTTCCGTGAGTTTGACCTCAGCCTCGGCCAGTCCGAAGAGGAGATCGCGAAGCACTACGCCGAGACGACCGATCACCGCCTGACTTACAAAGGCGTCAGCGCCATGGTCGGCGCCTCGCATTGGCAGTTCACGGCTTACAAAAAGACCCTGCAGGAATTCCTGCCGTTCCGCATGGACCGCCCGATGGGGCAGGTCCGCCAGCTGGATACGCGGATCAATGAGAAGGGATATCTCCGCCTGATGACCGAGGAGCCCTGCGCGATGAACATGAGCAACACGCTGGACGACTCCGTCAAGGTGCAGGAAAAGCAGAAGGATGTCGAGAAAAAGAAGACTTTGGCGGACGTCCCCGCGGTGAAGAAAGTCCTCCTCGGACTTTACAACCGCATCTTCCACCTGTATTACGACAAACGCTGAGTCATTCTTTGAGGAAGCGGAGCCATTTCTCCGGCAGCAGTTCGTCTTCCGTGGAGATCTCGAAGGCGTTCGCCGTCCCGATCCGGGAGTAGAGCTTGTTCGCCCGGCTGTCGGTTTCGAAGACGTCCAGCTCCGCCATGTACCCGCGGATGTCGATCCCCTGCTGGTACGCCAGCCATAAATGATAAACAGAGTCCGAAAGCGCTTCGGACTTTTTTGTTTCCGGGACTTCGTTCAGGCGGTCGGAGAGGATGAAGAGCGGCAATCCCAAACTGCCGAATTCACGCAGAAAATCGTAATTGTCGATTCTGTCCGGGATCAGGCAGAGGTTGTCGGGTTCGGTATTCTTGAGGAAGGCTTCCAGCGTGTTGCGGTAGAAGGGGGAGAACTTGCCGTTCTGCGGGACTTTCACCGCGGCGCAGCAGACCGCTTTCGGCGCGGCGGTACGCAGACGGGCGGCGATCTCCGTGTAAGTGTCGGTGAGCTTGTCCTTGGCGAACAGGCCCGGCTTCGGCTCATGGCAGAGCGTCACCCAGCGCGTGACGAAGGGAGCCGTCTCGTCGATGACTTTGGCGGCGAAATTGAAGTAAAGGTTCTCCGCGTCAACGGCTTTCCACCCGCCGTCCTTCTCGAACCATTCCGGCCGCTCGGTGTTATCGAAGTAAAGCACCGGCTCGATGTTCAGATCCCGCATGCGGGAGAGAAACGCGCGGTACTGCCCGAGCGCGGCTGTGTTGAGCGCGTCCCGTTCGGGGACCATGGACTTCCATGACAGCCGCAGCAGGAGGGAAGAGAACTTCCGTTCCTGCATACGGTAGAGGATATTCGAATAATTGCGGTCGGCGGTCAGGTTGATCGTCGCGCTGCTTCGGACCGGGGAGATGCCCCAGCGGAAGCCCTTCGGGAATTTGTACGCGGCCGAGATCATCGCAGGATCAGACCTTCTGTCAGTTCGGCGAAGTCTTGCGGCAGGGAATCCGCGGTGCTGATCTCCAGCAATGTCTTCGTCAGCAGCAGCGTGCCGTTATCGTAGTCGATGGTGGAGGAAAGCACCTCGCCGCTGTCCGGGTCAAGACGGTACGTGATCAACTGGTAGCCTTTGGTCGTGGAGCCCGCGAGGGACTGCTCGAAGGTCAGGCAGAGGTCCTCCCCGCAGTCTTCTGAGCTCTTGTAAAGGCCGGACGTCTCCGCGAGGGAGATCAAATCCTCCTCGTAATCCCAGCTGCCGAGCGTCAGATCGTTCTCGGACTGCAGGCCGTGCAGGAGGTCCACCTCCATGTAATCACGCCGCAGAATGGCGGAGAGCAGCTCGCCGGAGTCCGTGTCGCGGGTGAGGGTGATGATTTCATCCAAGGCGCCCGATTCGGAAAGGTGGGAGGCGGTCTCCGTGATGTAATGCGTCGTGTAGAGCGCGTATTGGTCAACCGCGATGAGATCCGTCAGGGGCGATTCGGCCATTTGGTAGTTCAGCTCCCGGCGCTCGATGATCCATTTCCCGCTGTCGGCGATGCTCTTCCCGAAGTCGGAGACCTTCTCGATAATATCGCGGAGCTCCGGCTCCAGCAGGGCGGGATCGGGTTCAAGGAAGCGGTTGTAACGGTCGGCCGAATCGTATCCGCTCGCGGAGGTGTCGGCTTCGACTTCCATTTCCGCGGGCGTCCAGGTGACGGACCACTCCGCGTCATTGTAATACTCGAATTCCCCGATACTCAGAGACAGCGTATTGTTCTCAAGATGAACGTGGGAAAGGTAGAAGTCGCAGGCGAATTCCTCATTCGCGGGGTCGATGCCGCAGAATGAAGCGGGCGTCTCCGCGGTGTGAATGTCGGGATAGGTGAAGGCGATATCCGAAACGTCGTATCCGTCAATCGCGAGATACAGCCGCAGCGTCTGCGCGGTTTCATCATAGAACCACGAATTCACCTTCACATGCTCCGAGGTCTGCATGGAATTGGGATCGCCGATGGTGACCTTCAGCGTCTCCGGTTCGTCAAGCTCGCGGCTGATGTGCGCGCCCTTCATGCGCATCGTCAGCGGACTGCCGGATTCGCTCGGGGCGAACACGTAAGCGTGCGCGGGCGACCAAGTTTCGTCATCCGTCAGGTTGAAGCCGTAGAGGTTGCCGCGGGTGGCGGCGTACTTATTCCCATCGGCATCCGTGATCGTGATCCAGCCGAATTTCGAGAGCGTTTCGTGCTCGTCTTCCATGCGGACAGCCGGCTGCAGCATGGTGAATGTCCCCGTCTGCGCGGAGGCGTTCAGCGTGAAGCAGAGCCCGTCGACGCAGTCCTCCGCGAATGCCTTGCCTTCGTGCGGGTCGCTCTCGCCTTCGACGAGGTTGACGAGCCGTGAGACGCCTTCCGAGAGCGGCTGGGTGTCAAACGGCAGCTGATTGAAATTCAGGTAAAACGCGTTGAGCTGAAGGTCGGTCTCGATCACGAGCAGACCGGAAAGGGCGGTCTCGCCGTTGTAATTGAGCAGGGTATAGCGGGAAGCGGATGACGGCGTCAGCGTATTGCCGTCGCCGGGGATGACCTCCGCGATGGGCAGATACGATCCGTAAAGGCGTTCGTCGTCGGTGACGTTGGCTTCCCAGCCTTCGGGAAGGTCGAACACGAAGAAACGGATCAGCAG
>CAVCBG010000008.1:0-15835 GCA_963600285.1 Anaerovoracaceae bacterium | reverse complement strand
TATGAAGGGCGAAAGATCAACCATAGGCGCGAATTCGCGCCTTTTAATTATAACAAAAGAGGACCGTCATTTTTCAAAAACGGTCCTCAAGTCTTATGACTCTGTGAGAGTATGGATATTACGGATGAGACTTACGCTTACTCGCGGGACTTGATCTTCAGGAACGGCGGGATATCCAGATGTTCCTTGCGGCGGTCCTTCACGAAATCCGGGAGGTCGCCGGAGTTCGCCTGCGGCTTCGCGGCCCCGGACTGAACCTGGGACGCGGCGGTGCGCTGGGGCTGCTGAACAGCAGTACGCTGCTGCATCGGCATGGCGGTGCGGACCGTCTGCGAAGGCTGCTGCGCGAGGATCGGCTGACCGCCGACATAGGAGTCGGCATCCGGGTAACCGGTGGCGACCACGGTGATGCGGATCTGATCATTCAGGGACGGGTCAATGACCGCGCCGAAGATGAGGTTGACGTCCTTATCCGCGGATTCACGGATGATGGCGGCGGCTTCGTTGACCTCGAAGAGGGTCATGTCCTCACCGCCGGTGATGTTGAAGAGGATGCCGCGGGCACCGGTGATCGCGATGTCGAGCAGCTCATTGTTGATCGCCTTCTCGGCAGCCTTGCGGGCTCTGTCTTCGCCTTCGCCGACGCCGATGGCCATCAGCGCGGCGCCGCCTTCGGACATGATGGAGCGGACGTCCGCGAAGTCCAGGTTGATGAGGCCCGGAACGGTGATCAGCTCGGAAATGCCCTGAATACCCTGGCGCAGCACGTCGTCGGCCTGCATGAAGGCGGACTTGATGGAAGCCTTCTTGTCGACGATCTGCAGCAGACGGTCGTTCGGGATGACGATCAGGGTGTCGGCGTTCTTCTTGAGGTTCTCAATGCCGGAAAGGGCGGACTTCGTTCTGCGCGGTCCTTCGAAGCTGAACGGCTTCGTGACAACGCCGATGGTCAGCGCGCCGATCTCACGGCTGATTTCCGCCACGATCGGAGCGGCGCCGGTGCCGGTGCCGCCGCCCATACCGGCGGTGATGAAGACCATATCCGCGCCGTTCAGGGCTTCACGGATCTCGTCGCGGGACTCTTCCGCGGCGGTGCGGCCTACCTCGGGGTTGCCGCCCGCGCCCAAACCGCGGGTGGATTTCTCCCCGATGCGGATGCGCGTGCCGGCTTTTGATGCGATCAGATCTTGAGAATCTGTGTTGACGGCAATGAATTCCAGGCCCTGCAGGCCTTCATCGATCATACGGTTGACCGCGTTGCATCCGCCGCCTCCGACGCCGATGACTTTGATACGGGCGCAGCTCTCTCCAAAGTTTTCCATATCTCTCTCCTAATGTTACTATCTAACCTTTGCTTAAAAATTTACGACCTTGATCCCTCTCTCGGATCCTATATCTTAAATATTTAAGCTTAGTGTAGTCTCTCCAATACCCTATTGTACCTTAAATATTTAAGAAATGCACGAAATTGATGAAAAATGACTTATGGCAGTATCATTTTGATGATCTTCTTAACCGTGTCTCCTACCGTTACGATCTTGTTCTTTTCCGCGGGCTCGGCGGAGGAGGTTTCCTGAACCGTCATTGCCCAATACAGCAGCCCAACCGCGGTGGAATATTCCGGGCTGTTGAGCTGGTCAACCATGCCGATGAGGTTTTCCGGCTTGGCGATGCGGACCGGCATGCCGAGGATCTCGGAACCGAGCTTGTCGATGCCGGGGAGCAGGGCGGTGCCGCCGGTGAGAACCATGCCCGCGGGGAGCAGGTTGTCGTAGCCGGAGCGCTTGATGTCCTGCAGGATCAGCTGGAACATCTCCTCCACGCGCATATTGATCACTTCCGCCAGCTTCTTACGGCTGAACTTCGCGGATTCATCCTGGCCGAAGGTGCGGCAGTAAAAATACTCGTCGTCATTGACGAACTTCGGCAGGGCGCAGCCGTGCATCTTCTTCACCTCTTCCGCCTGAGCGACAGGCAGATGGAAGGCCTGGGAAATGTCCGCGGTGATGTGGTTGCCGCCGACGGGGATGACGTTGCTGTGCCAGACGTCGTTATTGATGAACATGGCGAGGTCGGTCGTGCCGCCGCCGATATCGCAGACGATGACGCCCATCTGCTTCTCAATGTCGCTCAGCACCGCGGAGGCGTCCGCCAGCGGGTTGAGGACGAATTGGCTGACGTCCACTTCGGCGGTCATGATGCACTTGCGGAGGTTTTCCACCGAGGAGGCGGAGCCGGTGATGATGTGCGCTTCCAGGTCCAGGCGGGAGCCGTACATGCCTTTCGGCTGACGGATGCCGTCAACCCCGTCCACGGAGTACGTCCGCTGCAGGGTGTGGATGATGGTGCGGTTCGCCGGGATGGAGATCGCCTTCACGGACTCGATCACGCGGTTGATGTCATATTGGTCGATCATCCCGCCGACGATGCCGACGGTGGCTTTATTGTTGATCGAGGAAATGTGCGACCCGGCGACGCTGACGATGGCTTTATCCACTTCCAAGTTGGAGGTGCGCTCCGCTTTTTGGATGGAGTGAGCGATCGAGTTGGAGGCCTGGGGAATGTCGATCACCATCCCCTTGCGGATGCCCTGCGTCGGGACGATCCCAACGCCGAGAATGCGGATGGTCGACTCGTCTTCCACTTGCGCGATCAGGGTACAGACTTTCGTCGTTCCGACATCAATTGCGACAATGTTCGTTTTTTCCATGTTTCTCACTCCACAAATCGATAATACGGCGCGTCCTTGAACTCAAGGCTCAGCATCACCGGCTGAATTTCATTTTTGATAAAGTACTTCGTCAGGCTCTCAAGCATCCGCATCTTCTCTTCAATGTCCGAATCCGACTTGCCGAAGAAGACGCGCCAGCCCTCGTCCGTGTCCCAGCCGTACCCATTGTCATAGGTGAAGTACAGCGGCCGGTCCTTCGGCGCGTAGCTCCCCATCGTCAGCATGGTGTCGAGTGTGTCCTTGCTGAAGTAGGTCGGCAGCTCGCGGTCATCGCGGCTCGAGGCGCCCGGGTAGGAGTCGGCGTTGACGTGGATGGTGCTGTCGCGGGAGGTGCTCTCGGTCAGCACGATGCCGTCCGCGTCGATCCAGAAGCGGCTGCCGCCGAAATCCCATTCCACGACGGGAACGCGTTCCTCGAGGTCAATGCGCATCTCCGCGGGGAAGGCGATCGTCACTTCGGCGTCCGACACTTCCTGATAATGCTGCAGCAGCGTCTCGCGGATGTTCTCCGCCCGGACGGTGAAGATCGGCTGTCCCTTCGCGCCGGTGAAGTAGATGAGCTCGTCGCGGCTGATGTTCTCGACGCCGTTGATCTCGATGTTATTGAAGCGGAACATCGGCAGAAAGGCGTACGCGGCGAGAAGTCCGCCGAAGATCAGGGCGAGGATGCCGGAAAGCCAGCGGGCGTTGAACTTCTTCCGACGGTTCCGCTCGAGGGCCTTCTGCGGCTGCTCGGACGTGACGCGCGTGAAGGTCTGCATGCGCACGGGCTCGGGGGCGCGGCGCTGCTGCTGCGCCTCGCCTCGGCGTTCGCGGATGCGGGCTATCCGATCGTTCTTCTCGCTGTTTTCCGACTGCGGCATCATTCCGTTTCAAATCCTGTCATTTCAATTTCCGGGATGAGCTTCACCCCGAACTTCTCAAGCACGGCCGCCTGTACCAGCTCGACCAATGCTTTGTAATCACTGCCCGTCACGCCCTTCACGGTCGTGATGAAATTCGCGTGCACCGTGCTGACCGTCGCGCCGCCGATGGTCTTGCCCAGCAGCCCCGCGTCTTGGATCAGCTTCCCGGCGGACATTCCCTCCGGGTTCTTGAAGACGGAGCCCAGGCTCGGCAGGGTGTCGGGCTGGTGCTCGTGCCGCCAGGCGCGGTGCGCGTCCCCCGCGGCTTTGATCTCCGCCGGATCGCCGTTCGTCAAGGCGAAGCGGGCCGCGGTCAAAATGCCTTTGTTTTCCCGGCGCTTCATCGCGCTGCTCCGGTAGGAAAATCCCATGCCGTCCTTCGTCAGCGGGCGGAGCGTCCCGCTTTCGTCAATATACTCACCGTCCAGGAAGACGGAGGCGGTATCGCTTCCGAACGCGCCGGCGTTCCCGTAAACAGCCCCGCCGACGGTCCCGGGCAGCCCGGCCGCCCATTCCATCCCGGCAATGCCTTCGTCGGCGCAGTACCGGACGAGCTTGGACATCAGCACGCCGGAGTCGGCGCTGACGATGACGTTCCCGTTAGCAAGCTTCTCCGCGCGGATCGAACCGCCGCGGTTCAGGAGGACGATGCCGTCAAACCCGGCGTCGCTGACGAGAACATTCGAAAGCCCGCCGAAGACGCGGAACGGAATTTCGTCCGTGACGCAGACCTTCACCAACTCGGCGAGGGACTTCGCGCTGTCGGTGATGAACATTCCCGCGCAGGGGCCGCCGCAGAGGGAATAAGCGTACCGCGCCAGCGGAATGTCCCGCAGGAGCAAGTCTTGATATTCCCCGAAGCGTTCCGGCTCAAGCGCGCGCATTCTTCATCAGCTCCAATGCCATGGGCGCGGCTTTGTTCGCGTCCCCGGCTGAACAGGTCACCACCACGTCGCCGGACTTCAGGGAGCCCGCGAGGTAGGCGGCAATTTCTTCATTCGTGTTGAACTGCTTCACATTGCCGTGCTTCATATTTCGAACCACGTCCGCGATGCCGAAACCGCTGAACTTCTCCCGCGCGGCGAAGATATCCGTCAGGATGACCTCGTCCGCGTTCTCAAAGGAGGAGCAGAACTCGTCCAAGAGGGACTGCGTGCGGCTGTAGGTATGCGGCTGCCAGATGGCAACGATGCGGCGGCCGGCGAAGAATTCGCGGGCGGCTTTCAGTGTGGCGCGGATCTCGGTCGGGTGATGGGCGTAGTCGTCAATCAGCGTGATGCCGTTCCAATCCGCGACGATCTCGAAGCGGCGTCCGACGCCGCCGAAGCTCTTCAAGGCCTCCGCGGCTTTCTCAAGGTCAAGGCCGTTCTTCGCGCAGACGCTGAGGACAGCCATGGCGTTGTATGCGTTATGTTCGCCGGGAACGCTCAGCGTCACCGGAACGACGCGCTCCCCGGCGCGGAAATTGAACGAGAAGCAGCCGTTCTCCCCGACGCGGAGGTCCTCCCCGCGGTAGTCGCAGTCCGAAGCGCTGCCGTAAGTCACGGAATTCGCGCCGCGGTATTGGGCTTGGTTCGGGTCGGAGCTGTTCAGGAAGACGAGGCCGTTTTCTTTAAGATTGGCGAGGAAGTTCGAGAACGCGCCGAAGTAGAGCTCCCGGGTGGGGAAGCAGTCCGGATGATCGTACTCGACCTTCGTCAGCACGGCGTCCGTCGGGTCGAGGCCGAGGAACATGTTGTCGTACTCATCGGCTTCGATGATGAACCATTCCGATTTGCCGGCGGTCGCGTTGCGGCCGAGGGCTTTGGAGATCGAGCCGATGATGTAGCCCGGCTCAAGTCCGAGCTTCGTGAACACCCACGCGCACATGCTCGTGGTCGTGGTTTTCCCGTGCGAGCCGGCAATGGCGATGATCTTCCGTCCTTCCAGCATCGTGCGCAGGAATTCGCGGCGCTTCTGCGTCGGGATGCCCCGGCGGCGCGCCTCCGCGAGCTCCGGGTTGTCATCCTTGATGGCCGAGGAATAGAGGACGAGGTCGGGATCGGTGATGTTGGCCGCGGACTGCGGGGTGTGGATCTCGATGCCGAATGCCTTCAGCTCATCGGTGTAGGGAGATTCCGAGCGGTCGGAGCCGGTCACGCGGACGCCCATCTCATGCAGGACGACCGCGATCGGGGACATGCCGGTGCCGCCGATGCCGATGATGTGGATGGTCATGTCACGAAGCGCTTTTGTCATGATGCCTTCTTTTCCGCCGCGCTGCGGAGCGTCTCAAAAATGCGTTCCGCCGCGTCCGGGATCGCGAGTGATTTCATTGCTTCCGTCATGGAGGCGAGCTTCTCTTTGTCGCGCAGGAGCGTGAGCGCCCGGGCGGAGAGCGTCTCGTCCAAGTCCTCATCCTTCAGCAGCTCGGCCGCGCCCTTCGAGATCAGGTAGTCGGCGTTCGTCTTCTGATAACGCCAGGCGTAGGGATACGGGACCAGCAAGGCCGGGACGCCGAAGAGCGGGAGTTCGCCGAGAGCGGACGCGCCGGAGCGGGAGACGACCAAGTCGGCCGCGGTGAAGGCCGCGCCCATCTCTTCATGCAGGTAGGGGAAGAGCTTGTAGTTGGCTTTCACTTCCGCGGGCAGCGTTTCATAGAAGGCGGACATCTCTTCCCAATTGTTCTTGCCGGAGATGTGGATCACCTGACATTCACGCGTCAGCTCCGCGATGTGCTTCTGCATGGCGTGGTTGATGGACTGCGCGCCCTTCGAACCGCCGAAGACGAAAAGCACCGGCAGCTCGGAATTCAGGCCGAAGGTCTCCAACGCCTTCTGCTTGTCCCACTGCTGAATGCCCATGCGGGTCGGGTAACCCGTGACGGACATGTTCTTCTTCGCGTCGAAGTAATTCTTCGAGTCCTCGCAGACAACGGTGATGACATCCGCGGACTTCGCGAGGGCGTTCAATGCCATCCCCGGCTCAATATCCGGCACGAACAGCACGGAGGGGATGCCGCGGCCCGCCATAGCGACCGGGAAACCGACATACCCGCCCGTGAAGAACATCACGTCGGGTTTGAATTCCTTGACGATCTTCTTCGCGGCGAAGTAGCCCTTGGCGAGCTTGATCACACGCGAAGGAATGCTGGCAATGCTGACGCCGTGCAGTCCGGCGGCGGGGACGCTTTTGTAGGGGATGCCTTCCCGCTGCACAAGTTCGCCCTCCAGGCCGTCATCGGAGCCGACCCACAGCACTTCCGTGTCCTCGTTATTCGTTTTTGACTGAAGAACTGCCAGGGCGGGATACACGCCACCCCCAGTTCCCCCTGCGCATATCAATAATCGCATCGGGTTCACTCTTTCCTTTCTCGAAGTTTTTGATCGCCGAAACGCGGGAGATGTTCAGCAGCATGCCGAAGCCGGCAAGCGTACACACCGCGCTTGAACCGCCGGAACTGATCAGCGGCAGCGCGTTCCCCGCGAAGGGCAGAATATTCAGCATAACGCAGATGTTAATGGCGGCTTCCATGAAGATCCAAATCGAGATGCCCGCCGCCAGCAGTTTCCCGAAGGCGTCCGGCGCTTTCTTGGAAATCTCATACCCGCGCCAGAGGATGAAGGTATACAGGCTGATGACGAAGAACCCGCCGACCAGACCGGTTTCCTCAAGGATCACGGCGAAGATGGAGTCCGTCCACGCGACCGGCAGACCGGTGATCTTGGAGGAGCTCTTGCCGATGCCGACGCCGAAGATGCCTCCGTTGAGGATGGCGTTATAGGCGCGGCGGATGTGGTAAGACGCGTCTTCCGGATGCGTCAGGCCGGCGAAGTAATCCGCGAAACGGACGGAGACTTTATCGAAAAGGAAGTAGCCCCCGAGCAGCAGCACAACGGCCGCGAAAAACAGCCACCCGACAAATTTCATGTTGCCGCCGGCAACGATATAAATCAAAATACCGAGGACCGCGATGGTCGCGCCGGCGGAGAAATCCGGCTGCAGCATGACAAGCGCGATCACTATGAGGAGAATACCCATCGGCGCGGCGACGCCGTGGATGGGGTCGTTCAATTTATCTTGGCGGTTCGCGAGATACTCCGCCATAAAGACGACGATGATGATCTTCGCGAATTCAGACGGCTGAACGGAACCGCCCGCGGTCAGGGAACGGGTGTACCCCGTCGCGGCGGAAAGGTTCAGCGGGTCGATCAGCATGAAGATCAACGCCAGCAGGACCGCGCCCATTGCCCAGGGCGCGAAGAACTTCAGATGGTGATAATCCATGAGGAAAAGGAACACGGCGCCCGCGGTCCCGATCAGGATCATGGTCAGCTGGTGCAGGAAGATCTGCATACCGTTGTCGTACGCCTGCAGGGAGTAATTCCAGCTCGCGGAATACAGCATCAGCAGACCGAAAACGATCAGCACGAAGACGGCCAGCAGCAGCGGAATATCAACGAGCATCCCGGTGGAAACCCGATCTCTTCTCCTGTTCAGGATATTCGGGGTCAGTTGAGTGCTTTCACCCATTCCGTGAACTTATCTCCTCTCTCCTCGAAGTTCGTAAACGCGTCGTAACTGGTGCCGCCCGGGGAAAGCAGCACCGCGTCGCCCTCCGCGCAGACTTCGCCGGCGGCCTTGACGGCCTCTTCCAGCGTCTCACAGCGGATCACGATCGGTCCGTTCGGTGTCTGCGCCTTCTTCAGCGCGTCTTCAATCAATCCCGCCGCTTCCCCGAAGAGAATGGCGTAGCGGGTGTGTTTCTGCAGTTCGGCCGCGAGCTCACCCCACGGCAGTTTCTTGTCGCGCCCGCCGAGCAGCAGGATCAGCGGCTCGTCGAAGCTGTGAAGGGCCGCCATGGTCCGCTCCGGCGCGGTGGCGATGGAGTCGTTATACCAGTTGGCGCCGTGATATTTGCGCACCCACTGCAGGCGGTGATCCACGCCCTTGAAGCCTTCCACGCCGGCGCGCATGGATTCAAAGGAGAAGCCCGCGGCGTAGGCGATGGCGCAGGCGGCCATGACGTTGCTGACGTTGTGCCGGCCGCGCAGCTGAATGGCGTCCGTCTTCATGATCGGGGTGACGGTGCCGTGATCGCGGCAGTAAATGGTCTCGTTTTCAAGATAGATCGTCCGCTCTTCATCCGCGTCCGGGGCGCTGAAGCCGAAGGTCAGGCAGTCGGCGGGGGCTTTCTTCGCGAGGTCGGCGCAGATCGGGTTGTCGCGTCCGAGAACAACGATGTCGCCCGCCTTCTGGTGGGTCATGATGTTCGCCTTGGCGTTGGTGTAGTTCTCCATCGTCTCATGACGGTCGAGATGATTCGGCGTGATGTTCAGAATGGCCGCCACGTGCGGGCTGTCCTTGACCAGTTCCAGCTGGAAGGAAGACAGCTCGAGGACGACGATGTCGTTCGGGCGGATGTCGTCGATGAAGTTCATCAGCGCGTAGCCGATGTTGCCGCCGATCCAAACCTCTTGGTCGTGCTTCGCGAAGGCGTTCGCCATGCGCCCGACCAATGTGGTGGTGGTCGTCTTGCCGGAGGAACCGGTGATGGCGATGATCGGCGTCTTCACTTCATGCAGGAAGATCGAGGCGTCATTCAGGATGGCGACGCCCTTCTCACGCGCGGCTTTCAGGAACGGGATGCGAAGGTCCGCGCCGCCGGTGATGAGAACCATGTCCGCGCGGTCCAGCAGCTCCAGCGGATGCCCGCCGCAGACCCATTCGGGATCAACGTCTTTCAACGCCTCGCGGGCGGGCTCCAGCTGCTCGAAGGATTTCGCGTCGGTGACAATGACCTTCGCGCCGTGACGGAACGCGTAACGGGCGAGCGCCTGTCCCTGACGGGCGGCTCCGAGGACGACTGCGGTTTTATCTTTGAATTCGATCATGGTTTCTCCTTAGAGGGACGCGAGTCCCACGCCCAGCATCGCGAAAAGAAGTCCGATCAGCCAGAAGCGCTGCACGACCTGCATTTCCGACCAGCCGATTTCCTGGAAGTGATGATGAATCGGCGCCATGCGGAAGATGCGCCGTCCGTGTGTAAGCTTGAAGTAGCCGACCTGCAGCATCACGGAGAGCGCTTCGCTGACCGGGATGATGGCGATGATCGGCAGGACGAGCCAGTGCTGCGAGATCAGCGCGACGACCGCGAGGGCCGCGCCCAGTCCCAGCGAACCGACATCGCCCATGAACATCATGGCGGGGTTCACGTTGAACCAGAGGAAGCCGAAGAGGGCGCCGACGAGGATGAAGCAGAAGCGGCTGACGCCGATCGCGCCCTGCATCATGCAGATGATGCCGTAAGCGGCGAAGGCGGTCGCCGAAATCAAACCGGCGAGGCCGTCCATGCCGTCGGTCAGGTTGACCGCGTTCGACATGCCGACGATGAGGAGGATCGCGATGGGGTAGAACCAATACCCGACTTCAATCGGGTACGGTGAGTCCATCCACATGAATTGGGAGATGCCCATCTTTTCTTTGATGACATAAGCGAAGACCGCCGCGAGGATGACCTGCAGCAGGAACTTGGTGCGGGCGCGCATCCCGAGGCCGCGGCGGGCTCCGCGGATGCCTTCCCAGTCGTCAATCCCGCCGATGACCGCGAAAGCGACCAGCGCCGAGAGCGGAACCAGGTAGGATTGAATGACGCGTCCGCCCTTGATGATCTCGGCCGCGTTCAGCAGCACGTTGAAAAGGATCGTCGGGAAGATGAAGAGCAGACCGCCCATCGTCGGCGTGCCGATCTTTGAGTAATGTGACTTCGGCCCTTCAACGCGGACCAGTTTGCCGATCTTGAGGCGGCGGAGCAGATGCAGGAAAGGCGTGCCCCAAATGATCGTCAGCAGAAAGCTGAGAGTGGATACCGAGAGGATTGCTGTGCTGTTGTTCATGCTTTCGCCTCCAAAGCTTCAATGATCTGTTCCATGCGCATACCTCTGGAACCTTTTACCAACATGGCCGTGCCTTCATCAAGCGGCAGCACCTTCAGGTACGCGATGGATTCGGCTACGGTCTCAAACCAATGAACTCTCTCCGTGTTCATGCCTTCTTCCAACGCGGCATTCGCGAGATGCTTCGTCGCCGGTCCGACAGCGATGACTTCGTCGGCAACTTGCGCGGCGCGTTTGCCGACCATGGCGTGGCCCTTGACTTCGTACTGTCCGAGTTCGCGCATTTCGCCGAGCACGGCGTACTTCGTCCCCTTCATCTCGGCGAGCAGATTCAGCGCGGCGATGGTGGACGCGGGCGACGCGTTGTATGTGTCGTCAATGACGAGCGCGCCCGAAGGAGTGTGCAGGATGTTCATGCGGAGCATGTTGCGGCTGACGCGCAGCCCGGCTTCGATCTCCTCGCGGGACATGCCGCAGACAATGCCCGCGGCCGCGGCGCGCAGGGCGGTGTAGACGGAATGGCTGCCGATGAGCGGGGAGACGATGTTGTAAGTCTCGCCGTGATAGTTCAGCTTGCAGCGGATGCCGTTCAAGCCGTCGGATTCAAGCTCGGAGGCGTAAAGGTCCGCCTCGGGTGTCGTCCCGTAGTAAAGCACCGACGCGCGGGCTTTCTCCGCCATCGGACGGACGTACGGGTCGTCGTAGTTCAGAATGGCCGTGCCGTTCTCGGGGAGCGCCTGCACCAGTTCGCTCTTGCCCGCGGCGATGACCTCCATCGAGCCCGCGCGGGAGGCGTGGACCATGCCGACGTTGGTGACGATGCCGACGGAGGGCTTGCCGATGTCGCAGAGCTGGGCGATCTCGCCCGGGACGTAGAATCCCATCTCGAGGATGGCTTTCTCGATCCCCGCTTCCGCGTGGAGCAGGGTCAGCGGCAGACCGATTTCGTTATTCATGTTGCCCGCGGTTTTCAGCGTGCGGTACTTCGTGGCAAGCAGGTCGCCGACGACTTCCTTCGTGGAGGTCTTGCCGACGGTGCCGGTGATGCCGATGACCTGAACATCCGCCATATCCTCGCGGCGGATCTTCGCGGTCTGCTGCAGGGCCTCGATGGTGTTCTTGACGCGGATGAGGTACGGCTTCCCTTCACGGACGGCGGAGAGATCCGCGGCGGCGTTGAAGCCTTCGCGAAGGTCGATCACCGGGTAAGCATCGGGAACGTCTTCCTCGATCAGCGCGGCGGAGGCGCCTTTCTCGAAGGCGGAAGCGATGAACTTGTGCCCGTCGGTGACTTCACCCGGGATAGCGGCGAAGAGCGTCCCCGCGCCGACAGCGCGAGAATCTACGGACGCCTCTTTGAATGCCGGCGCGCCGGTGCGGACTTCCGCGCCGGTCACTGCCTGAATGATCTCATCGAATGTAAACATGTTTCTCCGCCTCTCTAGTATCCGTAATAGTAGTAATAATAATCATCGTCTTCCGGCTCTTCGGTCGGGCAGACGCCTGTGTTCAGACATTCTCTCGTGTCGTCATCCGGAACGCGCAGGTACGGCGCGACCGCTTCCACGACTTCGCTGAAGACCGGGGCGGAAACCTCGGAACCCCAGATGTTCACTTCCGGCTGCTGCACCCAGACGTAGACGATGAACTGCGGGTCATCCGCCGGACCCCAGCCGACGAAGGAAGCGTTGGTCGTGTTGAGCACGTAACCCTGTCCCTCGACGGAAATTTCACCGGTACCGGTCTTGCCGGCGATGCGGATGCCGTCCACCTGGGCGTCGGAGGCTTCGATCTCGATGGAGGTGGCGAGCATCTCCGTGACGGTGCGGGCCGTCTCCGCGGAGATCGGCTGCCCGACGGCTTCGGGTTCGACTTTCTGAACCTCGCCGTTGTAGCGGATCTCACGGACGATGTGCGGCTTCATCATGACGCCGTCGTTCGCGAGCGCGGAGATGGCGGTGACCATCTGGATCGGGGTGACCATCAAGCCCTGACCGAATGAAGCGGTCGAAAGGCTGATCGGCGTCCACATGGAGTCGCCCGGCTTCGTGATCGGGTAGTAATCTTCCTGCGCCAGTTCAATGCCGGTCGGGTCGTCCAAACCGAATTTGTCAAGGTACTCATAAAACGTTTCCGCGCCGACCAGATCCGCCAGATACGCCATACAGGTGTTCAGGGAGTGCTGGAGGCATCCCACCATGGACTGCGGACCCCAGGCACCGCGGTCCCAGTTGTAGATGTCGGTGCCCAAGACGTTGTAAGTGCCGGTGTCGTTATAGACCGTGGAGGGCTTCACGGCGCCGGTGTCAATGGCGATGGCCATGGTCAAGACTTTGAAGACGGAACCCGGTTCATACGGCTGCATGACGGCGGGGTTATACTTATTGTCTTTCGTGAACTTCTCCGCCGTTTCCCAATACTCATTCAGGTTGACGGAGGGATACGTCGCCATGGCAAGCACCTCGCCGGTCTTCGGGTTCGTGATCAGGATGGTGCCGGATACAGCCTTGTTGGTCTCGACCGCGTTCTTGATGATCTCCTCCGTGATGGCCTGCACCTTGCGGTCAATGGTCAGCACGATGGAGGCGCCGTTCGGCAGGTCCGGGATGCGGTCCGGGATGTTCGGATCCAGCGAGAAGCGGTGGCTGATCGTCTTGGCTTCCAGAATGTCGTCGTAGTACTGCTCGATCCCGTAGGAGGCGAAGCTGTTGCTGTTCATGAACGGGTAGAACCCGATGATGTTGAACGCCAGCTCGTCATTCGGATAGTAGCGGTGGACGTTCGGATAATAGATCACCGCGTCCAGGTCTTCCGGGTTGTCGTTCCTGCCGGAGTAGGAACGGTCGAGCGTGTTCTTCGTGATCTCCAGCTGGTCGATCTGATCCTTGGTGGCGTAGTTCGTCAGCGTCCATTCAACGCTGCTGCCGGTCTGATACGGGATCTCGGCGGCTTCGCGGACTTCGTCTTCATCCAGATCGAAGATCGGGGCGATGTACTTCGCGATGAAGTCGCCGTGCCCGTTCGCGTACTGAAGGTTCAGCGCGACGGTGTAGCTGACGGTGTTGCCCGCGAGCAGGTATCCCTGACGGTCGTAGATATTGCCCCGCTCGGAGCTGACTTCCACCGTCATGTAGTTGTAGTCGTCTTCCGTCTCCGCTTTCAGGCGGATGGCGTTGTCGTCCGTCATCAGCATGATGATGCGGGCGAACATGATCACCGAGACCAGGCAGAAGGCCCCAACGATGAAGGAGAACCGTTTATCAATTGTCGACTTCATAGCTCTCGATCCCGGTTGAAATCTGTCTCGCGAGCCATTCCTGGAATGACTCGGTGTATTCCGGCTTGATCAACGAAACGACGGGCGCGGATTCCTCCTGCGCTTCGCTCTCGGTGTTGATGCCGGTTCCGGTATATCCATCGACGATCACATATTCATAAGTGCTGTCGTCGGTGAAATCAATGTCAATAAATCCCGCCTTCTTCGCGCGTTCCTGCATCTGCTTGTAGGAAGTCAAACGGCCCTCGTCGGTGGTGAGGTCCGCGACCTTGCGGGAATAGTCGCTGCGCTCTTCCTGCAGCACCTGAATGCGGAGCTTCGCGTCGGTCATGCGCTCGGAGATGTTGAGGTAGATCAGGGTCACGACCGCGATGGCGAGAATGATGACCACGATGGTGAAAATCTTCTGCATCTGCTTGCGCCACGGCGCGAGTCTGTAGGCGGATTGACCGTTCATGCTTCCTCCGTTTCGAGCTTGACGGCCGCGCGGACTTTCGCGCTGCGGGAACGCGGATTGCGGCGGACTTCTTCGTCATCCGCGGTGACGGGATGGCGGGTGAGCTCTTTCAGAACGGCTTTGTGGCCGCAGGTGCAGACGGGCTGCTCCGGCGGGCACAGGCAGCCGCGGGATTCGGTCTTGAAGTACTGCTTGACGATGCGGTCTTCCAGCGAGTGGAAGGAGATCACGACAAGCCGTCCGCCGGGCTTCAACGCTTTCACCGCGGCGGGGAGGACAGCCTCGACGGCGTCCAGCTCTCCGTTGACGGCGATGCGGATGCCTTGGAAGCTGCGGGTCGCGGGATGGATCTTCTCTTTGGTGTTGCCGACAGCGGCCATGATAATATCGCGGAGCTGCGCGGTGGTGGTGATGGATTCCTGTTCGCGGGCGCGTCCGATCGCCGCGGCGATTTGGCGGGCTTTGCGTTCCTCGCCGTACTTCCACAGGATGTCGGCAATGTCTTCCTCGGACCAGGTGTTCACAATGTCCGCCGCGCTGATGGGCTGATCCGGCGAGAAGCGCATGTCAAGCGGTCCGTCCTGATGGAAGGAGAAGCCGCGCTCCGCGTGGTCCAGCTGCATGGAGGAGACGCCGAGGTCGACGATGAACCCGTCCAGGCTGTTGTCGGGGACGTATTGATTGAGATTGACGTAGGAATCGTTGATGATGTCGACGCGGTCCGCGTAAGGCGCGAGGGTCTCGCGGGCGATTTTGATCGCTTCCGGGTCGAGGTCGAAGCTCGTGAGATGGCCTTCGGGGCCGATGGCTTCCGCGATGGCGGCTGAATGCCCGCCCGCGCCCAGCGTCCCGTCCGCGAAGCTGCCGCCCGGCTGCGGGTTCAGCAGGTTCATGCATTCGTTCAGCATGACGGGGATGTGGTCGGAGTAAGCGGAGAAGTCGGTCATTTTGCCTCCGCCGCGCGGTTCATCAGCTTCGCGAAGTCCGCGGTCACCTGTTCGTCGTGGAAGGCCTCTTCCTCGGCCTTCTGCCATTCGGCGGTGTTCCAGATTTCGATGTAATCGTTGGAGCCGGCGAAGATGACTTTTTCGCCGTCCGCCGCGCCGAGTTCGTCCCGAAGGAAGGCGGGGATGATGAAACGCCCGTTGGCGTCGATCTCGATCAGCTCCGCTTTGTTGAACATACGGCGGCGGTAAATGCGCGCGGTGGGGTCGGCCAGGCTGAAGCTGCCGATCTCGCGGGCCATGGCGTTGAAGTGCTCGGTGGAATAGATGACGAGGTTGCGGTCGATGCCGACAGAGATATACGCCTCGCTGCCGAGTTCCGCGCGGTACCGCGCCGGCATTGAGGTTCTGCCTTTCTTATCGACTGTGTGTTCGTAAATTCCCGTAAACATAAGCACTCCGTGGTTTTAATGGGATTTCATGGGAAATCGTGCCACTTTATACCTAATTATATAAGCTTTACGGGAATTTTGCAAGGTAAAAATTTAAACTTAAGAAAACCAAAGGCGAATTGATCCATTGGTTTTTTCTCTGCTTTTGATTGATAGATGCAAAAATAATGCCAGGTTCAAAAAAAGGAAACGCT
>CAVCBG010000007.1:0-16879 GCA_963600285.1 Anaerovoracaceae bacterium | reverse complement strand
CGGCGATTCGGATTCGGAAAGTGAATAACAAACAACCCGCGGGGAAGCCTCCCGCGGGTTGTTTTTTTGAAAAATGCGGGATCGCGGATGAATTTTGACAAAAAACGGTGAAAAATCTTCACAAAAAGGGAAAAAAGAGCATGTATTAAGCGTTATTTAAGGCATTACTCGACCGCTGCAAACGTACATGTATAGAAAAGCATAGTATAATAATATTGTGTTTTAGATTGTAAAATAGGGTTGATTATATATATTACAAATCAAGGCAGCGATTGCGAATTTCAGAAATAAGCCGAAAAAAACAACCGACAGCTTGACTTGAAACGAGCGGAAGTACCGCGGATGAGGTTTGGATTCATCATTCCGGAGGGCATATGATTGTCGACGACCAAAGCAAAAATTTTGAGAATGACAGCAAAAAGAAGCTGGCAGCGATGATTCATGTCTTATGCGGCGGGTATGACAGTCTGATCAGCCTGAACAAGCAGACAAAGATTTTGACGGTTTATAAGAACGATGGCGACTGTAACAATGTCAATCTGGATGAGTCGAGCCGCGAAAACCATTACAATGAAATCGTAGAAGAATATGTAACGAAGAACGTCGCCGAATCCGATCAGGAATTGGTGCGCCACTTCCTGAATTTCGACACCATCCTGAAAGATATGTCGGAAAGAGAGACCGACCACATTCATTACCGCGTCGCCCGCAACGGCGAAACCCATTACTTCCTCCTGCGCATTACCAGAGACGATGACGCCGAACATTACGAAAATATTCTCTTCCTCTTCCGCTGCGAAGACGAATCGTTGATGGCGCATATGCCGGATCACGCTTTCCTCCCCGGTGAGGATCCCAAGCGGAAGATCCTCATCATTGACGATGACAAAGAAAACCGCGCGGAGCTCAAAAAGCTGCTTGAGAATGATTACGACCTGATTGAAGCCGAAAACGGCCAAGAGGGATTCAATATCCTTCAGTCGCAGTTCCAGTCGGTCTCCGGTGTTCTGCTCAAAGTCGGCACCCCGGTAATCAACAGCTTCGATTTCCTTGAGAAGATCAAGCAGGATCCTTTCCTGCGGAACATCCCGACGATCGCGATGACCGAAAACGGAAGCCATGAGATTGATGAAAAATGCATCAGCTTAGGCGCCACGGAAATCCTCACGAAGCCGTACAACCCGACGCTTGTGAAATTACGCGTCAGTACGATGGTTCAGATGCGCGAAGCGCTTGCCGCCCTGACCACGATCGAGTACGACGAAGTCACCCATCTTTACACCAAACAGGCTTTCAAACATTACGCCGAGATGCTGCTGCGCAACAACCCGGATAAACGGTATGATGTGGTCGCCTACTGCATCAACAATTTCCGCATGATCAACGAAGTCTACAGCTTCTCGATCGGAGATGACCTGCTGCGCTATGTGGACGATGTCGTGAGGAATACTTTCAAGGACGGTATTTATTCCCGCTACTCCGGCAGCAAATTTACCTGCATGATCCCGCATACCTCGGAAGAAAAGCTCCGTCAGATGACCGCGGAAATTAAAGAGGCCCTTGTCAACTCCCCGGTGCCGACCGCGTCGCTGAAATTCGGCGTTTACCAGGACGTTGAGCATGACTTGTCGATCACGTCCATTTATGACTGCGCCCGCAGCGCGCAGGACACCATCCGCAAAAACTATGACAGCATCATCGCGTTTTACGATGAAGAAGGGCGGAAACAGATTGAAGCCCAGCAGCTGATGGAAGCCTCCTTCGAGAAGGCCATCCGCGAGAAGCAATTCGTCGTTTACTATCAGCCGAAGCTTGATCCCTATACCAATAAGATCGTCGGCGCCGAAGGCCTTGTCCGCTGGCAGCAGGAAGACGGCACCTTGATCACGCCGGATCACTTCATTCCTTTGTTCGAGAAAGACAGCTTGATCATTCGTCTGGACGCCTATATGTTCCGCGCGATCTGCGAAGAGCAGAAGCGGATGATGGACATGGGCCTGAATATCGTGCCGATTTCCATCAACCTGTCTCGGAATTCGCTCGTCCGCAATGAGCTGCTGGAAGAATACATGCAGATCATCAAAGAGACCGGCGTTTCAATTGAGTCGGTTCCGATCGAGTTGACGGAGAGCTCCGCCTTCCTGGTATCGCAGATCAAGGGTTTCGCGGACAAGCTGAAGGACGCGGGCTTCTCCCTGCATATGGATGACTTGGGCAACGGATATTCTTCGCTGATCAGTCTGCATATGCTTTCGTTTGATGTGGTCAAGATTGATAAGAGCCTGACCGACTATATCGGCAACTCCGAAGGCGACGCCATCATTAAACATACGATTGCCCTGGCAAGAGAACTGTCGATGAAGGTCGTCATTGAAGGTGTAGAGACGGCCGAGCAGGTTGAGTTCCTGAAGGAGCTGGGCTGCGACGCGATTCAGGGCTTCTATTACAGTAAGCCTGTGCCTCAGGAAGACTTCGAGAAAATGATTGCTCAAAACTCTTTGAACTAACCATGCCCGAATATTACATCACAGTATTTAGTTTTTCAATCCTGATCATGTTGGCGATGATCCTGCAGGTTCACGCCAACGGCCGCCTGCAGAAAAAGCAGAAGAGAACCTTTTACGGCATCTACTGCACGGTGATCTTTTCCGCGGTATGCGAATTCGCCGGCGTCGCGTTGAGCGGCGGTCCGGATTGGGTTCGCGTTCCGTTGAAGATCGTCAAGTTCTTGGATTACACGACGACGCCGCTCGCCGCGATTTTGATCGTCTTCCCCCTTGAATCGAAACATCACATTCACCTAATGAAGCTGATGCTGGCCATCCTTGGCTTCAACGCTTTGTTCCAGGCGGCGTCGATTTTCACCGGCTGGACTTTCTATGTGGATTCCGAGAATATTTACCATCACGGCCCGTATTACAACCTTTATATGGCTGTCTACGCGGCGATGATCGTATTCGTGGCATACGCTTACATCCAGTACGGGAAGCGGTTCAAGAATGAAAACAGGATCGCCCTTTTCGCGATCGTTCTTCTTGAATTCGCGGCGCTCTTCTTCCAAACCGTTTTCTCCGGCAAAATCAGCATCACGTATCTCGCCATCGCCTTCTGCTGCTCGCTGCTTTACATCCACTACATTGAGTTTTACTCTGAGGGCGTAGACGTTGAGCTCGCGGAGAAGACGAAGCTGATTGACACGGACGCCTTGACCGGGCTGTATTCCCGCCACGCTTATCTCCATGCGCTCCTGGAATACGAAAAGAATCTCCCGCTGCCGCAGGACCTCACGATCATGTTCCTCGACCTGAACGGGCTGAAATACGTCAACGACCACATCGGCCACGACGCCGGCGATACGCTGCTGAAAGGCGCCGCCGCGGTTCTCGGCGAATCGTTCAACGAATACGGCCGCTGTTTCCGTATCGGCGGCGACGAGTTCTCTGTCTTCCTGAATCCGGGGACGATCACCGGCGAGGAAGCTGTCCGCATTCTGCAGGAAAACACCGAGAAATGGAATGTCTCGAACGAGCTGAACCTGAGCTTCGCTGTCGGCGATGTTGCCGTCCACGAGCTCCCCGGCGCGTCCCTTCATGACATCGTGGACACCGCCGACCACCGCATGTACAAGAACAAGATGGAATATTATCAGAAATTCGGTCACTACCGCGGGAAGAAATAATCACAAAAGAAATAAAAAACCGGACCTCGTACAAAGGTCCGGTTTTTAGTTACGCAAGCTTTTCCGTGGGCTTCGCGGTCTTCTTGGAAGCAGCGGGCTTGGATTTGGCTTTCGGCTTCACGCCGTCGAAGGCGTATTTGATGACGTCGTCCATGGTCTTCATCGGGTGAATGTCAAGCTCCTCGCGGGCCTGCTTCGGCAGGTCTTCCAGGTCGCGCATGTTCTTCTCCGGGATCAGGATCGTCTTGATGCCGAGGCGGTGGGCCGCCAGCAGCTTCTCGCGGATCCCGCCCACCGGCAGGACATTGCCGCGGAGGGTGACTTCGCCGGTCATGGCGAGCATCTTCTTGGCGGGCACTTCCGTGATGGCGGAGATGATGGCGGTGGTCAGCGTGACGCCCGCGCTCGGGCCGTCTTTCGGGACAGCGCCTTCCGGCACATGGATGTGAATGTCGTTCTTCTCAAACCAGGACGGTTTGATGTTGAATTCCTTGGCGTGTGACTTCACATAGGAAAGCGCGGCCTGGGCGGATTCCTGCATGACGTCGCCGATAGAACCGGTGATCTGCAACGTTCCCTTGCCTTCGAAGGCGGCCGCCTCAATGCGGAGGATGTCGCCGCCGTTGGAGGTCCAAGCCAGACCGGTGACAACGCCGACTTCGTCGTTGGTTTCCTTGTCCGTCTCGAAGTAATACGGCGGGCCCATGAGCTCTTCAAGGTTGGCGTCCGTGATCACCGCGGAGGTGATTTCGCCGGCAGCGACCTTGCGCGCGACCTTACGGCAGACTTTGCCGATCTCGCGTTCGAGGTTGCGGACACCCGCTTCGTAGGTGTATTCGCGGATGAGCTTCCGGATGCCGGAGTCCTCGAAGGTGATCTGCTCGGCGGTCAGGCCGTTTTCCTCGCTCTGGCGCCCGATCAGGTATTCGCGGGCGATGTGCATCTTCTCCTCTTCCACGTAACCGGAGAACTCGATGACCTCCATACGGTCGAGGAGCGGCTCCGGAATGGTGGACGTGGAGTTCGCCGTGGTGATGAACATGACCTTGGAAAGGTCGTAGTCTACTTCAAGATAATGGTCGGCGAATTTGCTGTTTTGCTCCGGATCGAGCACTTCGAGCAGCGCGGAGGACGGGTCGCCGTGGTAATCGCTGCCGAGCTTGTCGATCTCATCCAGCATGAAGACCGGGTTGATGGAGCCCGCCTTCTTCATGGTCTGAAGGATGCGGCCGGGCAGGGCGCCGACGTAGGTGCGGCGATGACCGCGGATCTCCGCTTCATCCGAAACGCCGCCGAGGGAAATGCGCACGAAGTTCTTGTTCAGCGCTTCGGCAATGGAACGGCCGATGGACGTCTTGCCGGTCCCCGGAGGGCCGACGAAGCAGAGGATCGGCTGGCGTTCCTTCTTCGGTTTCAGCGACTGAACCGCGATGTATTCGATAATGCGGTCCTTCGCCTTCTTCAGGCCGTAGTGGTCGCGTTCCAAAACTTCCTCGGCGTGTTTGATGTCGAGGTTGTCCTCGGTTTTCGAGTCCGCCCAAGGAAGGTCGAGCAGCCAGTCAATGTAAGTCCGCGTGATGCCGACTTCCGGCGCCATCGGGGCCATCTGCGAAAGGCGTTCAAGCTCCTTCAACGCGACCGCGCGGACGTCATCATTGAAGCCGGCTTTGAGGATCTGATCCTGCAGCTCCGCGAGCTCACGGCTGAAGACGTCGCCTTCGCCGAGTTCGTTCTGAATGGCTTTCTGCTGTTCGCGCAGATAATACTCGCGCTGGGTGCGGTCCACTTCGTTTTGAACTTTCTTGCTGATCTTATTCTGAAGCTCGAGGACTTCAACTTCCTCCGCGAGGTACTTGTTCAAAAGGTTCAGGCGCTTCAAGGGATCCAGCGTCAGCAGGATGTTGCGGCGCTTTTCGGTGGAGAGGTTGATGGTCGTCGTGATCATGTCCGCGATCCAAGACGGATCGTTGATGGAGGACACGAAGGGATAGGCCTCCTCCGGCAGCTTCTTATCGAGCGTGGTGCAGCGTTCGAACAGATTGCGGGTCGTGCGAAGGGTGGCGGTGAGCCGCTTGGACTCATCAACTTCCTCGTCGTTGACGACGAACTGACCGAGGAGAACGGGCTCGTAGCTGACGATCTTCTTCAGAACGACGCGGCGCCGTCCCTGGATGAGGGTTGAGTAGTTGTTCTCCGGCAGGGAGATCAATCTGCCGACCGCGATTTCAAGACCGACGTGGTAGAAATCACGCAGCTTGCAGGGATTCTCCTGGTCGGGGTTCTTCGGGATCAAGGTAACGGCGGTCTGTCCGTTGACCAGCGCGTATTGGATGGCTTCGAAATTTCCCTGCTGTCCGATGAACACAGGCGAAATCATTCTCGGAAACACAACATTATCGCGCAGCACGACGATCGACGAAGTGAAAGTGCCGTCCTCGTTGACTTCCGCGTCCGGGATGCGGAACAGCTCTTCCGTCCGCTGGCTCAGATTGGAAGCGATATCGCGATAGTTGTCGTTGTCGTTGTCTTCATTCCATTTGTTATCAGCCATTTCTCTCCTTTCCTTTATTCGTTATAAGAGAAATATTTCAGCGTATTGTCTTTTTTCATGTAAAGTCCGCGCATATCGCCGGCCGTGAAGAGGCTCCCCGTCACGATATAGCAGACGCTGCCGTCGGTTTCGGATTCGATCATCCGATAAGCTTCCTCAATCGTCCCCGCGATCCGGCTGTGACGTCCGACACCGACAGCGCAGCTCTGCAGCAGCTTCGGGTCCGCGGCGCGCGGATGGGAGGACTTCGTCATGATGAACTCGTCAACATGCGGCGCGAGGATGCGGATCATGGAGTCGATCTTCTTGTCTTCCGAAGCGCCGAATACGCACTTGATGGTGCGCGTGCCGCAGTATTTGTCAAGCGCGGCGCAGAGCTTCTTCATCGAGTCGTCATTGTGAGCGCCGTCGAGGATGACGAGCGGCGATTCCGAGACGCGTTCCAGGCGGCAGGGCCAGAACGTCTTCTCGAGGCCTTCAATGGCTTTTGTCATATTGAACGCCGGGAAGAATCCCTTCAGCTTCATCAGCGCGGCGAAGGCCGTCGCGGCGTTGTCCATCTGATGCAGCCCCGGCAGCGGGAAGCGCAGCATCGTCGGCTCCCAATTCGCGGAGTCCGCGCCGCCGCAGTAGTCTTCCATCAGCTTCTGATCCTCAACACGCCAGATCAGTACCTGCTGCATGTCCAGGCCGGAGCGGAGATTGATGTAACGGTAGCGGTCGGGGACGTAGATCCACGGCGCGTTCTGCTTCTTCGCGGCTTCGTAAATCGTGTACTTCGCCCCTTGGAACTGCTGCGGTCCGCAGATGACCGGGACGTTCTTCTTGATGATGCCGGCCTTCTCGCCCGCGATCTGCTCAATCGTATCGCCGAGGAAGTTCGTGTGGTCGATCGAGATGGAGGTGATGACCGTCAGGATCGGGTCAACCGTGTTCGTCGCGTCAAGCCGTCCGCCGAGACCGGTTTCAACCACGGCGACATCGACTTTCTGCTCTTTGAAGTACTGAAAGGCCATCGCCGCCATGAACTCGAAGGCGGAGGCCGGATTCGTCATGGTCGAGACGACAGCGCCGATGCGGTCGGTCAGGTCGATCACGTCCGCGTCGGAGATCATCTTGCCGTCGACGATGATGCGTTCGTTGAACTTGATCAGATGCGGCGAGGTGTAGAGCCCGACTTTCAGACCGGTGTTTTGCAGCGCGGCGGCGAGCATGGCGCAGACGGAGCCCTTGCCCTTCGTACCGGCGACATGAATGACCGGGTAGGCCTTCTGCGGATTGCCGAGCTTATTCAGCAGCACTTTTATTTTATCAAGGGTGAACACCTTTTTGTCCACGTCAATCTGGTGGGTCATGCTGTAATCCACAAAGGAGTAAATCTTATCAAGCGCTTCATCAATTGCTTCTGCCATCTCAACGCCTCGCATTCTTTTAACTCAAAACGCAAACCAAGCTGAATGCTTGGTTTGCTCCAACATACAACCTGAATTTACGACGGAGACGATTGCCTCCGCTATGCATATATTATATATCAATGACCTCGTCATCGTCGCTTTTCGCGCGATTTTGGTTGGTTAATTTTTTATTAGTGAGGATCCGTCCGCCCATGCCGATCATGAGAGCCGCGATGAGGACATCATCAATGGCTGAGACAGGGAACGCGAAGTCGGGGATCAGGTCCGCCGGGAAAATGATGTAGCCGGCAGCCGCGGCGAGAAGCAGCGCGACCGGGACGGGGAGATTCCGTTCCTTGATTGCCTGTAAAATGAGCTTGATAGATTCCATAAGTACCTCTTGTTACTCTCTGCTGTTCAGCTTCTTCTGCACGCCTTTCGCCAGCATCACAATGAAATCCTGAGCGTTCGTGATGATGCCGGTCGCGGTAAGGCTGCCTCTGTCGGTGAGTTTATTGACCGCGTACTCGGATACGTCGACAGAGTAGATGAAGAGCGGGCGGACTTCGTCATTGATCACACGGTAGCACGGAGCCATGCTGCACGCCGCAAGCGTGTGAAGCTGGGTCGCGACGCAGATGATCGTGGTGGCCTTGTTGATGAGGGCCTGCATGGCGTGCTGACTTTCGCGGACATCCATGCACACGCCCGGAAGGGCTACGTCATCGCGGATGGAGCCCGTGAGCGCGTAAGGCACGTTGTTGCTGACGACGGCCTCCATGATCCCATTGTCGAGCTTGTAAAGATCAATGAACTTCTCAATCGAGCCCGCGCGCTTGATGAAGTTGATGATGTCGAGGTGGTTGTAATGACCGCTCGGATGCGGCTTCTGGGAGTAAATGTTCTGCCCCAGCGCCGTACCGAACAGGGCCGCCTCGATATCGTGAACCGCCAGCGCGTTGCCCGCGATCAGTCCGTTCATGAAGCCGCCCTCGATCAGGAAGCGCAGACAGGCGCGTGAATCCGCGTCGAATGTGCACGCCGGACCGAGAACCCAGAGAATGTTGCCGCCGTTCGCGCGTTCGTGGAACAGCAGGTTGTAAAGGGTGTCGTAGTCCTGCGAGAAGGAGGTTTCACGGCTTCGTCCTCTTCTAAAAGCAAAACGATCGGCCGGGCAGTTTTGTTCCCGAAATCCCGTGGTGTGGACGTAAATCCCGTCGGGACCGTGATCCGTCCGCCCGAGAATGACCTCGTCCCCGATCTTCAGGTCGTCGAAAGGCGTGACCTCAAGGCGGCTGCCTTCACGCAGCACGACGCAGCAGCTCATTCGGCTGTTGCGCGCCAGCTGCCATTCGCCGTCGACCTTGAAGTATTCGGGGAAGATGCTCGTGGCGTGGAACTGCTCCGGGGCGACGCCGTCTTTGACGACGGGCGCGGTGCGCACATTCGGAGCGTTGACCAGGCTATCTTGGCGGAAATCGGGCGGATTGTAGACGGGAAGTTCAAACTCCATTCGGCACCTCTTATTTATTGGAATCGAGCGTTTCCTTGATCTTCTTGAGGAACGCTGACGTGGTCAGCGCGGTCGGGGTCATGCCTTCGTAAAGGCCGGCGAGGTCCTTCGTGCAGTAACCGGCTTCGAGCGTGTCGATCACGGCCTTCTCCAGCTTATGGGCGAAGTCGATCAGCGGCTGATTGCCGTCGTTCTCGCCGTTCTTCGCGAGCGCGCCGGTCCAGGCGAAAATCGTCGCGACCGGGTTCGTGGAGGTCTCCTCGCCCTTGAGGTAGCGGTAATAATGGCGGGTGACGGTGCCGTGCGCGGCTTCGTATTCATATTTGCCGTCGGGGCTGACCAGGACGGAGGTCATCATTGCCAGGGAACCGAACGCGGTGGAGACCATATCGCTCATCACGTCGCCGTCGTAGTTCTTGCAGGCCCAGATGAAGCCGCCCTTCGAGCGGATCACGCGGGCAACGGCGTCGTCGATGAGGGTGTAGAAGTAGGTGATGCCGGCTTTCTCGAAAGCGTCTTTGTACTGCTCCTCGTAAATGCGGGCGAAGATGGCTTTGAACTGACCGTCGTACTTCTTGGAGATGGTGTCCTTGGTCGAGAACCACAGGTCCTGTTTCTTGTCCAGCGCGAACTTGAAGCAAGAGTGGGCGAAGGACTCGATGGACTTATCCTTGTTGTGCATGCCCTGCAGGACGCCGGGGCCGGTGAACTCGAAGATCGTCTCTTTGGTGACGGTGCCGTCTTCAGCGGTGAAGACCAGCTCCGCGGTGCCCTTGCCTTCAACGCGAATTTCGGCCGCGCGGTAGACATCGCCGTAAGCGTGACGCGCGATCGTGATCGGCAGTTCCCAATTCTTGACGACCGGCTTGATCTTGTCAATGACGATCGGAGTGCGGAACACGGTGCCGTCCAGCATGGCGCGGAGGGTGCCGTTCGGGCTCTTGTACATCTTCTTGAGATGATACTCGGTCATGCGCTGGTCGTTCGGGGTAATTGTCGCGCATTTTACGCCGACGCCGTACTTCTTGATGGCGTTGGCGGCATCAACGGTAACCTGATCGTCGGTCGCGTCGCGGTTCGGAAGGCCGAGGTCATAGTATTCGGTGTTGAGGTCAATATAGGGCGTCAGGAGCTCGTCTTTGATCTCTTTCCAGATGATGCGGGTCATTTCATCCCCGTCGATTTCGACGATCGGGGTTTTCATTTGAATTTTCGTCATGTGTTCAGTCCTTTTTCATGGCCGCGGCGTAGTAGTTCATCAGGCAGCCGTTGAGAATGATCTGCTTCTCTCTGTCGTTCAGGCCTTCGCAGTAAAGCGTGATCGGCTTCTTGCTGCCGTCGGCGTTGACGATGACCGCGGGGATCTCCGCCTGGCCGCTTTCAATGGCTTTGCGGATGCCGGGGACGTAGAGGTAAGCGCCGACTTCGGAATCGAATTCGACATCCTTCGCGATGGTGAACGGAATAATGCCCCAGTTGATGCAGTTGGAGCGGTAGCGCTTCGTGGCGTATTCATGGGCGATGTTGGCGCGTCCGCCGAGAACACGCTGGCAGGAGGCTGCCTGTTCGCGGGCGGAGCCGTCCCCCGGCTTCTCGGCGAAGATCGCGGAGCCGTACTCGGTGTTGGCGGGGTTCGCGTTGACAGCATCAAGAACAGCCTTCAGCTCGGCGGGCGTATTGCCGGCGCGGTGTTCGGCTTCAATGGCCTGGATGGCTTTGCAGCGCCCGACGTATTCCGGGACGCGGCGGGAGAGCGCGAATTCGGAGAGCTTCAGCGGGTTGGAACGGTAGGAAGAGGTCTCGCCGGAGGGGATCAGCTCGTCGGTGGTGGTGACGGGGTCGTGAATGACGGCGGTCAGCTTGACGAGAAGATCATCGGCCAGACCGTAGAACTTCGGCCAATCGGTGATGTTCGGACCGAAGCGCAGTTCCTCGGACGGCTGGGCGTGCTTGAATCCGTGATAAACGCGCTTGTCGTAAATGCCCTGCGTGAACTTGTATTCCAACGGCTTGTATTCCACGTCCATATCGGTCGCGGCGGTCAGCTTGCCGCCGTTCGCGGCGGTGGCCGCGATGGAGCGGGCGTCCATCAGCGCGACGAAGGAAATCTGTCCCTGATCCGGCTTGGAACCTTCGCGGTTCGGGAAGTTGCGGGTCGTGTGGCGGATGCTGAGCTCGTTGTTGGCGGGCACATCCCCGGCGCCGAAGCACGGACCGCAGAAGGCGGAGCGGACGATCGCGCCGGTGCTGAGCATACGGCTGAAGACGCCGTTGTCGTAGAGCGCCTTCTGAATGGCGGTGCTGGAGGGATAGACGCTCAGGCCGAAGTTGTCGCAGCCGATGGCGCCGTGATCCAGGATATCCGCGGCGGCGCAGATGTTATCAAACATACCGCCGGAGCAGCCCGCGATCACGCCTTGGTCGATCTGGACGGTCTTGCCGTGGACCTTGCTGACGAGGTTCGGCTTCACTTTGGCGCCGAACTGCTTGACGGTGCTTTCCTCAACGCCGTGCAGGATGTCCGCGGCGTTGTCAAGGAATTCGTGAACGGTGTAAGCGTTGCTCGGATGGAACGGCAGCGCGATCATCGGCTCGACCTTGCTCAGGTCGATTTCAATGACGGCGTCATAGTAAGCCATGTCATCCGGGGCGATGACCGCGAAGTCTTCCGGACGGCCGTGATTGGCGTAGAAATGCTTCACGACGTCGTCGGTTTCCCAGATGGAAGAAAGGCAGGTCGTCTCGGTCGTCATGACATCGATGCCCGCGCGGAAGTCCATGGAAAGGGACTTGATGCCGGGGCCGGCGAATTCGAGGATCTTGTTCTTGACGAGACCGTCTTTGAAAACCGTCTTGACCAGGTCAATGGCGACGTCATGCGGGCCGACACCCGGGCGGGGCGCTCCGGTCAGGTAGACGAGAACGACCTGCGGGTTCGCGATGTCGTAGGTGTTGTTCAGAAGCTGTTTCACCAGTTCCGGGCCGCCTTCGCCGACGCCCATCGTGCCGAAGCAGCCGTAGCGCGTATGGCTGTCGGAGCCGAGGATCATCTTCCCGCAGCCGGAAAGCATTTCGCGGGCGTATTGATGAATGACGGCCTGATGCGCGGGCACGAAGATGCCGCCGTATTTCTTCGCGGCGGAAAGGCCGAAGACGTGGTCGTCCTGGTTGATCGTGCCGCCGATGGCGCAGAGGCTGTTGTGGCAGTTGGTCAGCGCGTACGGGAGCGGGAATTCCTTCATGCCGCTGGCGCGGGCGGTCTGGATGATGCCGACGTAAGTGATGTCATGGGAGACCATCGCGTCGAATTTAATATGAAGACTCTTGTTGTCCTTCCCATCATCGTGACGGCGCATGATCTGATACGCCATTGTCTTTTCACGCCCCGCGGCAATTTCCGCCGGGGTCATGGTTTCCGCGGCCTGCTTGATGCCGGCGCTTTTTGAGAGGAAAACCCCATGGTTGATGTAATTCATATTGTCTTGTCAGCTCCTAAATAACCGCGCGGGAAGATCAGGCTTTGTTGTAATGGATGTCCGCGTGCATGAGCGGGCGTCCGCTGATCTCCGGGATGCGGTTGTAAGTGTTGTTGAAGTTCAAAATGCCGAAAGCAAGATCGGGCGTCAGGTCGGCATGCGTGTAGCGATAGCCCCAGTTGCCGAACATCGCGCCCGGACGATTCATGCGGCCCTCGTCGCCCAGTTCCAGGAAGTCCTGCAGCGGAGCGATGGCGTAGACGGCGACCGACTGCCAGATGGAGCGGATGGCATCCCAAGAGAAGTGCTCGCCGTTGGAGTTCAGATAACGGCAGGCGAATTCACGCCAGCGGGGATCGGCGTCCTTGAACCAGCCCATGGTGGTCTGGTTGTCATGGGTGCCGGTATAGGCGATGAAGTTGGATTCGAAGTTGGAAGGCAGGAACGCGTTGTTCGCGCCTTCGCCGAAAGCGAACTGCAGGACTTTCATGCCCGGCAGATTGTACTTCTCGCGCAGGTCAATGACATCCTGCGAAATCTCGCCGAGGTCTTCGGCAATGATCGGCAGGCTGCCGAACTCTTTGAGCATCTGATCGAAGAGCGCTTCGCCCGGTCCTTCAACCCAGCGGCCGTGTTCGGCAGTGGCGTCGCCGGCGGGGATTTCCCAATAGCCGGCGAAACCGCGGAAGTGGTCTAAGCGGATCAAATCGCAGAGTTTCAGCGTGGCGCGGATGCGCTTCATCCACCAGTCAAAATTCTGTTCCTTATGCAGGGACCAGCGGTAGAGCGGGTTGCCCCAAAGCTGACCGGTCGGGCTGAAATAATCCGGGGGACAGCCCGCGACGACGGTCGGGTTGCCTTCACCGTCGAGCATGAACTGTTCCGGATGCGCCCAGACGTCGGAGCCGTCGAGGGAGACGAAGATCGGAATATCGCCGATGATGGTGATGCCCTGTCTGTTGGCGTACTTTTTCAGGTTCGTCCACTGCTTGAAGAAGCAGTACTGCGCGAATTTGCGGAAATCGACTTCGTCTTCATTCGCGGCTTTGAAAGCGGCGAGCGCCTTCGGGTCGCGGGATTTCAAACCGGCTTCCCAATTCAGCCAGAGCGCGCCGCCGTTCTTATCCTTGATGGCGCGGTACATGGCGTAGTCTTCAAGCCAATCGCTGTTTTCTTCGCAGAAGGCTTTGAAGTCATCGCTGTGACGGTCGAAGCGCTTGAACGCGCGGCGGAGGAGCTCCATCTTCCAGCTGACGGCGAGGCCGTAATTCACGACGCGCGGGTCGAATTTCGGACGGTCGTCGAAGTCGCTGATCTCAAGCAGCCCTTCGTCCAGAAGCAGCTGCGGGCTGACGAGATACGGGTTCCCGGCAAAGGCGGAAAAGCATTGATACGGGGAGTCGCCGTACCCGGTCGGGCCGAGGGGAAGCGTCTGCCACAGGGAGCAGCCGCTCGATTTCAAGAAGTCGACCCAGGAATAGGCTTCGGGGCCGAGGTCGCCGATGCCATCCGGGCCCGGAAAGCTGGTCGGGTGTAAAAGAATACCGGCTGATCGAACGAGTTTCATAATGTTTATCCTTCCATTGTTTCTTATAAGGATTTGTATAATTCAAAATACTTGAGAGCGGACTTGTGCCAGGCGAAGTCCTGGTCCATGTCTCTCTGCTGCAGCGCGGACCACTTCTTCTTGTCCGCGAAATCATCCAACGCTCTGGAAAGCGCCCAGGCGGCGCCGTTGCCGTCCGCGTTTTCGAAAAGGTACCCGGTGAAGTTCTTCGAGGAAAGCGGGTCGACGATCGTATCCTTCAGACCGCCGGTCGCGTGGGCAATCGGAGCGCAGCCGTAGAGCATGGCGATCATCTGCGCGATGCCGCAGGGCTCATAGCGCGAAGGCATCAAGAGCATGTCGCCGCCGGCGTACATCTTGCGGGAGAAGGCGCCGTCGTAGCGGATCTCCGCGCGGACGCGGTCCGGATTCTCGGCGGCAAGGGCGAGGCAGTCGCGCTGCAATGCCGGGTTGCCGGAGCCGAGGATGATGCACTGCCAGTCGCGGTCGCGGATGCGGCGCATGGCGTCAAAGGCAATGTCGAAGCCCTTCTGAACGTCCAGACGGCCGATCATGATGATCAACGGCACGTCGTCGCGTTCGGGGAGATTGACTTCGCGCTGAAGCATGCGTTTGTTCTCGGCGCGCTTCTCGATGGAGTTCTTGTCAAAGTTCGCGTAAAGGACCTTGTCCGTGGCGGGGTTCCATTGATCGGGCTGAATGCCGTTGACGATGCCGCAGACTTTATTGCTGACGCGGCGGAGGTAATGTTCGTAGCCGTTGCCGAACTCCGGCGTCATGATCTCTTTTGCGTACGTTTCCGAGACGGTAGAGACCTTATCCGCGGCGGAAAGTCCAAGCGCCATCGGGGTGAATCGAAGGTGATCCGGGATGTCATATTCATAGGAAGGGCGGATGCCGTACTTATCCAAAACTTCGGGATGGCTGCCGCCGGAATAGGGCAGGTTGTGAATGGTGTAGAGGATCTTCATCCCGGCGTAAGCGGGATTGTACGAGCGGACCATGGCGGCCTTCATCGCGGACGCGCCGGCGTGCCAGTCATGCGCGTGGACGACATCCGGGATCCAGTCGATCTCTTTGAAAAGCTCAATCGCCGCGGAGGAGAAGAAGACGTATTTGTAAATATCGGAGAGCGTGTCCCCGGAATATACGCCCTTGTCGCGGATCGGGTCGCCGTCAATCAGGTAAGTCGGGACCGGGGTGTTGTTCGCGACGGAGACGTAGACATTCTGGAAACCGTTGTCATAGGGGATCTTGAAGTTCTTGATCCATGTTGAAGGGGTGTTCTTTGCCTTCAGCACGTCATGATAGGGAATCACGACACGGGCATCGATTCCGCGGCCGTCCGTTTCATCAAGGCCTAAAGCCTTCAACGCGGCGGGCAGCGTACCGCCGACATCGCCGAGACCGCCGACTTTGATCAAAGGATCGGCTTCGGATATCACAAAACATACTTTCAAGGCATTCGTATTCATAAACCACCCATTCTCAATAGGTCTCATTTTGTCAGCATCAAACGGATCGCGTTCAAGGTCCAGAGGAGCCAGTCGTCCTCGTTGACCGTCAGCGCGTTGTAGCTTCTGCCGTAATGAGCTGTTTCGCCGGCGAACTTCACATCCGCGTTCGCGTGGATGAAAGTCTCGTTCTGCTCATCCAAAGCAAGAACCACCGACAAACAATCTTCTCCGGCGGGGTCGTTGAGGAACTTTGCCGCGTCCTCAACCGGGGTGCCGGAGGTGATGATTGATTTTTCACGCAGATACTTTTCGGGGAAATATCCGCATAATTTACCGCTTGAATTGATTTCGAGGACGCGGAGCTTCACGTCGGAGTCCGCCACGATTTTGTTGACCACATCGCAGAGCGTGTCGTCATCTTTACCGAAGACGAATTTCCCCAGCTTCCCGCGAATGATCCGCTCGAAGTCATCCGCCATCTTCTCGGCGGTGTCTTTGTCCGGGGCTTTGGCGGTGATGCGGAGGTCGATCTGCCCGTTCTTCGCGCAAAGGCCGAGGGAGGGATTCACGGAATCCTCCAGCTCCCCGATCATCTCATCGACTTGGGATTCGCCGATGCCGAAGGAATGCAGATTGCGCATCACGATCACGTCCGAGACCTTGAAGAAGCGGTCCAGCAGCGGGATGACGCTGTTCGTGAAGAGGTATTTCATCTCTTTCGGAACGCCCGGCAGGGAGACGAGGAACTTGCCGCCGCGGTACACATAAAACGCCGGCGCCGTCCCGACCGGGTTGGAGATGGCCTCCGCGCATTCGGGGATGTACGCCTGGCGTTTGTTGTTCTGCGTCGGCGTGCGGCCCATCTTCGCGAAATAAGCGCGGATCTCGTCCCAAAGCTCCGGCTTGTAAACCGGTTCGCAGTCGAATGCCTTCGCCACGGCGCCGCGGGTCGGGTCGTCAATCGTGGGCCCGAGCCCGCCGGTGGTGACGACAATATCCGCCCGGGAGACGGCGTCCCGGATGGCTTGGCTGATGCGGTTCGGGTTGTCGCCGATGATCATCGTACGGAACACGTCCACACCGAGCGCGCGGAAGTTCTGCAGCAGGAACTGTGTGTTCGTGTCTAAGGTTTCACCGAGCAGCAGTTCACTGCCGATGGCGATGATTTCGGCTGAAGGCATAGATTTCCTCCCCAAACAAATGGTTCAACTTGATAATTATAACTGAATTATATGCCCGAAA
>CAVCBG010000006.1:0-16955 GCA_963600285.1 Anaerovoracaceae bacterium | reverse complement strand
CCGCCGAAAAATCGATGTCACAACTTGTCACACAAATACCCCGTTCCGACTATAATTGATTTCGTCTGCGCAGATAGATGCCTGTGCGGACACAATCGCATGTCAAGAATCGGTGGAAAGCGCGCGACACAAATTCCACGGCGAGGCTGAGACCGATTGACTGATAAGCGAACAAGATGATGCAGCTAAGCCCATGCTGACAATCTTGGATGGGAAACGGTGAAACGAAAGAAAGGGCCTCTCTTGATCTCTTTCATCGCGCCCCGCATCAATATAACCTATAAAGGGAGAAAAATAGAGAATGTTTAAAGGGCTACTCGGCAAGAAAATTGGCATGACCCAGATTTTCGACGACAATGGTATCGCGATTCCGATTACCGTCATCGAAGCTGGGCCTTGCTACGTTACCCAGGTACGCAATCAGGAAACTGATGGCTACACTGCCGTTCAGCTTGGTTTCGACGAAGTCAAACCCGGCCGATGCACGAATGGCGAACTGGGCCATTTGAAGCGGAATAACTTGCCTCCGCTGCGCTTTTTGCGCGAGTTTCGTGTTGTCGATCCGCAGGTCTCCGAAGGGGACAAAGTCTCTGTGGATATGTTTGCGTTAGGCGAACTTGTTGACGTGATCGGTACCTCCAAGGGCCGCGGTTTCGCGGGCGCTGTCAAGCGTTACAACTTCGCGGGCGGTCCGAAGACTCACGGTCAGTCCGATCGTCTTCGCGCTCCCGGTTCCCATGGTTCCGGTACGACTCCGGGTCGTGTATTCAAGGGTGCTCATGGTCCCGGCCATTATGGCAGCGATCGTGTAACAGTGCAGAATCTGACGGTTGCTTTCATTGATGCCGAGCGCAACCTCATCGGCGTCAAAGGCGCCATCCCCGGTGCACGCGGCGGTCTTGTTATGATTCGCGATGCCCGTAAATCCTAAGGGTTTACAGAATACATCAGGAGTAAAGAACTATGATTATCGATGTCAAAAACATGAAGGGCGAAAAAGTCCGCGAAGTTGAACTTCCGGAGAACATTTTCAATGCCCCGATTTATTACGACTTGATGCATCAGGCGTATGTCCGCCAGCTGGCGAACAGCCGCGTTGGCACGCACGAAACGAAGACCCGACACGAAGTTGCCGGCGGCGGCCGCAAGCCGTTCCGCCAGAAGGGTACGGGCCGTGCCCGTCAGGGTTCCATCCGAGCCGCGCAGTGGAAAGGCGGCGGCCGTGTGCATACCCCGCATATGCGTGATTACACCCAGTCCATGCCCCGCAAGATGCGCCGCGCCGCGCTGC
Source organism: Anaerovoracaceae bacterium (assembly GCA_963600285.1). GTDB lineage: Bacteria > Chloroflexota > Anaerolineae > Anaerolineales > Anaerolineaceae > Flexilinea. Next base: position 15,664 of record CAVCBG010000006.1, on the reverse strand, counting down.
GCAGCGCTCTGAGCGTCAAAGCGAGCGATTCCGAAATCGTTGTGGTTGATGAACTGAAGCTCGAAGCCCCGAAGACCCGTCTGATGGCCTCCGCGCTCAACAGCCTCGTCGGTTCCGACAGCACCGCCCTGGTCGTGATCCCCGATTACGAATCCACCGCCGATGTCGTCCGCGCCAGCAACAACCTGCCCAACGCGCAGATCCTGCTCGCGAATTACCTGAACATCCGCGATCTGCTGAAGTTCGATAAGGTCGTCCTCCCTGTGGCGTCCATCGACGTGATCGCTTCTTACTTAGGATAGGGGAGAATAAATAATGGCTACTACAATTTATGATGTGCTCCGCCGTCCGTTGATTACCGAAAAGACGAATGATCAGGCCAGCCTGAATCAGTATTCTTTCGAAGTCCAGAATGATGCCACCCGTACGCTGGTGAAGGACGCTGTTGAGAAGCTCTTCAAAGTCAACGTCGAACGTGTCAACATCATTGTTACACCCGGCAAAACCAAGCGGAATCCCCGCAACCGACGCATGTCCGTCAAGAAGCCTGTCATGAAGAAGGCTGTCGTGACCCTGGCCGCCGGCGAAACGATTCCGTTCTTCGAGGGGGTTGAATAATGGCAGTTAAAATCTATAAACCTATCACCCCGGGTATGCGCGGAATGACCGGCTACACTTTTGAAGAGATCACCAAGAGCACTCCGGAACGTTCCCTGATTACCTACCGCAAGCAGCACTCCGGCCGCAACAACATGGGCCGCGTCACTGTCCGTCATCGCGGCGGCGGTGCCAAGCGTTTCATCCGTATGATCGACGTGAAGCGCGACAAGGTTGACTGCCCGGCTGTTGTCAACGCGATCGAATACGATCCGAACCGCACTGCCCGCATCGCCCTGCTGTTCTACAAAGACGGTGAGAAGCGCTACATCCTGGCTCCTCTGGGCCTGAAGGTCGGCGATACCGTTGTTTCCGGTCCGAACGCTGATATCCGTGTCGGCAACGCTATGCCGATCGCGAACATCCCCGTCGGTACCACGATCCACAACATTGAGCTTCGCCCGGGCTGCGGCGGCCAGATGGTCCGCTCCGCCGGTGCCTCCGCTCAGCTGATCGCGAAGGAAGGCAAGTACGCTCAGGTCCGCCTCCCGTCCGGTGAAGTCCGCATGGTCCTGCAGTCCTGCTACGCCACCATCGGTCAGATCGGCAACGTTGACCACAGCAACATCAATCTCGGCAAGGCCGGCCGCAAGCGCTATCTGGGTATCCGCCCGACCGTTCGCGGTACCGCGATGTCCCCGCGCGACCATCCGCATGGTGGTGGTGAAGGCCGTCAGCCGGTCGGTATGGCCGGTCCGAAGACTCCTTGGGGTAAGCCGGCTCTGGGTTACAAGACCCGCCGCCGCAACAAGGCTTCCGACAGCATGATCGTTCGCCGCCGCAACGCGAAGAGCGGACGCTAAGTCTTGAGAGGTACGTTAAATGTCACGATCATTAAAGAAAGGGCCGTTCATTGAGCCCAAACTTTTGGAAAAAGTTGAGAAGATGAATGCCGCCGGCGAGAAAAAGGTCATTCGTACCTGGAGCCGCGCCAGCGTGATCTTCCCGCAGATGGTTGGTCATACCATCGCCGTTCATGACGGACGCCGCCATATTCCGGTTTACATCACCGATAACATGGTCGGTCATCGTCTGGGCGAATTTGCCCCGACCCGCTTGTTCCGTGGTCACGTCGCCGGCGAAAAGGCCAGCAAGAAATAAAAGAGGTAGAGATTATGGCAACAGATGTTAAAGCACGTCTTACGAACACCGGTATTTCTGCCCAGAAGGTTCGTCTTGTGATCAATATGGTTCGCGGTAAGTCCGTTTCGGATGCCCTGAACATCCTGAAGTACGCGAACAGAGTATGCGCCGAACCGATCTACAAGCTGATCGCCTCCGCCGCCGCCAACGCTGAAGAGAACTTCGGCCTGGACCGCAACGACATGTACGTCGCGGAAATCTTCGCCGATGAAGCCTCCACCCGCAAGTGGCGTTTATTCGGTGCGCGCGGCCGTTTCAAGCCGGTCCTGCGCCGTTCATCCCATGTTACCGTTGTTCTTCGCGAACGTGAGTAACGGAAACCGACGAACATAGGAACAATCAGGAGTAAAAATAATGGGTCGTAAAGTACATCCTATTGGATTTCGATTGAACATCAATAAACCCTGGGACGGCCGCTGGTATGCCGACGGTACCGAATACGTCGATCAGCTGCATCAGGATATTGAAATCCGAAAATTAGTCCACGCCCTCGTCGGTAAGAACGCCGGTGTCTCCAAGGTGGAAGTCGAACGCTTCCCCGGCAAGATCAAGGTCGTTGTCAACACCGCGAAACCGGGCATTATGATTGGCCATAAAGGCGAATCCGTGAAAGTCCTGCGCCAGAAGCTCGAAGAGCTGACCGGTAAGAAATGCGATCTCGAGATCAAAGAGATCAAGAACCCGGATCTGGACGCCTATCTCGTCGGCATGAACATTGCCGGTCAGATCGAACGCCGTGTTGGTTACCGCCGCGCCATGAAGCGCGCCATCCAGCAGGCCATGCGCCAGGGCGCGCAGGGTATCCGAATCTCGATGAGCGGCCGTATCGGCGGCGCTGATATGTCGAGAGTCGTCTGGCTCCGTGAAGGCCGTGTCCCGCTTCAGACGCTGCGTGCCGATATTGATTTCGCCCGCACCGAAGCGCTGACCACCTACGGCAAGATCGGCATCAAGGTTTGGGTCTACCGCGGCAACGTTCTCTCCATGAACGAAGAAGCTGCCCAGGCTGCCAACAACGCTACCGACGGCGTTTACGTCAGTGAATAATCGAGAGAGGTATTTGATATGTTAATGCCAAAACGTGTGAAGTATCGCAAGCAGCAGCGCGGCCGTATGCGCGGCAAGGCGCTCCGCGGCGCGGAAATCTCCTTCGGCGATTATGGTCTGATGGCGCTGGAACCGGGTTGGGTCACCGCTCGTCAGATCGAAGCCGCCCGTCGTACCCTGGCGCGTGAAATGAAGCGCCGTGGTAAGGTCTGGATCCGCATCTTCCCGGACAAGCCGTACACCCACCGTGCTGCCGAAACCCGTATGGGTAAAGGTAAAGGCGATGTTGAATACTGGGTCGCCGTTGTGAAGCCCGGCCGTATGATGTTCGAAATCGGTGGTTTGTCCGATGCCGTCGCGATCGAAGCGCTGCATCAGGCCTCCTACAAATTCTCTATCAGAACGAAAGTGGTCACCCGCGCACAGCGAGCCACGGGAGCGATGTAAACAATGAAACCGTCAGAAATTAGAGCCTTATCGGCTGCAGAAATCAAAGCCAAGGTTGCTGAGCTTCAGAACGAAGCCATGAACCTGCGTTTCCAGGATGTTACCGGTCAGGTGACCGATTACACCCGTGTTCGCGAAGTTCGCCGGGATATCGCCCGCCTGCAGACTATCCTTCGCGAAATGGAACTGAAAAGTGAAGGTGAAGCATGAACGAACGCCGTCGTTTAATGGGTACTGTCACCAGTGACAAAATGGACAAAACCGTTGTGGTCGAGATTCGTCGAACCTACCGCCACCCGCTTGTCGGCAAGGTCGTTCATGATTTCAAGCGCGTCAAGGCGCACGATGAAAACAACGAATGCAAGATCGGCGACAAGGTCATGATCGTTGAAAGCCGACCGCTTTCCGCTGAAAAGCGCTGGGTCGTTCAGAGCATTATTCGCCACGACATCAAAGCCGAAGGCGAAGCTGCTGAAGGAGAAAACTAATGATCCAAAAGGAAACAAGATTACGTGTTGCCGATAACACCGGTGCGAAGGAAGTCCTTGTCTTCCACATCTTCGGTGGTTCGGTCCGCAAGTACGGTTACGTGGGCGATGTCGTCCTCTGCACCGTCAAATCCGCGGCTCCTCACGGCAGCGTAAAGAAGAGTGATGTCGTCAAGGCCGTCATCGTCCGCTGTTCCAAAGAATGGCGCCGTGAAGACGGTTCCTCCATCCGTTTCGACGATAACGCCTGCGTTATCCTCGACGCCAACGGACAGGATCCGAAGGGGACCCGTATCTTCGGGCCTGTCGCGCGTGAACTGCGTGAAAAGGGCTACACGAAGATCGTATCCCTGGCCCCTGAAGCGATCTAAGGAGTAAGAGAGAATGAAACAAAAAATTCGCAAGGGTGATACCGTAGAGATCATCAGCGGTCGCGGCGAAGACAAGAAGAAGCGCGGCGAAGTTATCCGTGTGATCCCTACCGAATCACGAATCGTTGTACAGGGTGTCAACATCCGATCCAAGCACCAGGGTCAGACCCAGGCCGGCCGTCGGAACCTGAACCCGGGCATCATCAAGTTTGAAGCCCCGATCCACGTTTCCAACGCCATGCTCGTCTGCCCGAAGTGCAGCGCTGCCACCCGTGTCGCCTTCAAGCGCGGCGCCGACGGCAAAGTCATGCGTGTCTGCAAGAAATGCGGCGCTGAAATCGACGCGTAAACGACAGGAGTTTAGATCATGAATCCGTTGAAAGAGAAGTATTTAAACGAAGTCGTTCCTGCCATGCAGAAACAGCTGAACCTGGAAAACCCGATGCAGTACCCGAAGATCGAGAAGGTCGTCGTCAACATCGGTTTGGGTGAAGCCCTGGACAACCCGAAGGCCCTCGAAGCCGCCGTTGCCGACCTGACTCAGATCACCGGTCAGAAGCCGGTCGTCACCAAAGCCCGCGTCAGCATCGCGAACTTCAAGCTGCGTGAAGGCCGCCAGATCGGCGCCAAAGTCACGCTGCGCGGCGACAAGATGTGGGGTCTGCTGGACCGCATCATGAACATCGTCCTGCCCCGTGTCCGCGACTTCCGCGGTATCACCCCGGACGCCTTTGACGGCCGCGGCAACTATACCCTCGGTCTGAAGGAACAGACCCTGTTCCCGGAAATCGACTACGAAAAGGTCGACAAAGTCCGCGGTATGGAAATCACCATCGTGACCTCCGCCGAAACCGACGAACAGGCCCGTACGATGCTTGCCCTGCTCGGCATGCCTTTCAGGAAGGATTAATATGGCAAAGAAATGCATGAAATATCGTGAGCTTCGACGTGAGTACCCGAACCAGGTTCGCAACCGCTGCCGTATCTGCGGTCGTCCTCATGGGTATATGCGCCGCTTCGGCTTGTGCCGCATTTGCTTCCGCGAACTGGCCCTCAACGGTCAGATCCCGGGCGTTACGAAGTCATCCTGGTAATGAAGGAGCAGAAAGATGATTAATGATCCGATTGCTGATATGCTGACCAGAATTCGCAACGCTCAGATGGCGGGCCACGCCTCGGTTGCGATGCCGTACTCAAATATCAAAAAGGAAATCGCCCGTATTCTCAAGGAAGAAGGCTTCATCGAAGATTATGAGATCTCCGAAGGCGAAAAAGTCTCCCAGAATACCCTGACGATCAAGATTAAGTATGCGGGTGAACGCCGCGCCAAGAAACCGGTCATCTCCGGTATCGAACGCGTAAGCCGTCCCGGCCGTCGTGTCTACACCCGTCACGATGAGATTCCCTGGGTCCTCTCCGGTATGGGCATCTCTATTCTCTCCACTCCGAAGGGAGTGATGACCGGGCAGCGCGCTCGCCAGGAAGGTGTTGGCGGCGAAATCCTCTGCAAGGTCTGGTAGGAAAGGAAGGCTGTAAGTGTCTCGAATTGGACGTTTACCCATCACTGTTCCCGCAGGCGTTAAAGTGGATATCAACGGCAGTGAAGTAACAGTGAAAGGCCCGAAAGGCGAAATGAAGCGTCTCTTCAGCCCGATCCTCGCGATCGAGCAGGAGAACGGCCAGATCATTGTGAAGCGCTCCTCTGATGAAGCTTCTGTCCGCGCTCTGCACGGCACCACCCGTGCCCTGATCCACAACATGGTCCAAGGTGTTTCCGAAGGATTCACCGTCACCCTCGAAGTGGATGGCGTCGGTTACCGCCCTGAAATGAACGGTAAGAATTTGGTTCTCTACGTTGGTTATTCTTCCCCGAAGGAAGTCGTTCCTCCGGAAGGCATCAGCTTCGACGTTGATGCGAAGGCCCGCCAGATCAAGGTCATGGGCTATGACCGCGAACAGGTTGGCCAGGTTGCCGCGGATATCCGCTTTATCCGTCCGCCGGAACCCTACAAGGGCAAGGGTATTCATTACCTCGGTGAACGCATCCGCCGCAAGGCCGGTAAATCCGGTAAAGCTAAGAAATAGGGGTGAACTATGGCGAAATATTCTCGAAGTGAAGCTCGCGTTCGCCGTCATGCTCGTGTCAGACTTAATCTGTCCGGTACGGCGGACCGCCCTCGTCTGAGTGTCTATCGCAGCCTCGAAGCGATCTACGCTCAGGTCATCGATGATGAAGCCGGCGTCACTCTGGCTTCCGCCTCTACCATCGACCGCGGCCTCAAGGCCGAGATGGAAGGCAAGAACAAGACCGAACAGGCCAAATTGGTTGGTAAAGCCATTGCCGAACGTGCCAAGGAAAAGGGCATCACCAATGTCGTCTTCGACCGCGGTGGTTTCCGTTACTTCGGCCGCGTCAAGGCGCTCGCCGAAGCCGCTCGTGAAGCAGGCCTTGAGTTTTAGCAGATTGGATAAGGACTAAAACCAAATGGAAAATATGGAATATCAATCAGTTGAAGAACAATTGGACGAACGAGTAATCGAAATCGCCCGTGTTGCGAAGACCGTCAAGGGCGGCCGCCGTATGCGCTATCGCGTGACTGTTGTTGTCGGTGACAACAATGGGAACGTCGGCCTCGGTTCCGGCAAAGCCAACGCGGTCCCGGATGCGATGCGCAAGGCTTCCGACACTGCCCGCAAGAACATGCACAAGGTGAATCTGTACAAGACCACCATCCCGCATGAAGTCTACGGACGCTGCGGCGGTGCCGTTGTCATGATGCGCCCTGCTTCCGAAGGTACCGGCGTTATCGCCGGCGGCGGTGTCCGTGCCGTCTTGGAAGTCGTCGGTGTTCATGACATCCTGACGAAGTCCATGGGCAGCACCAACATGCTCAACGTCGTCAAAGCTACCTTCGACGCTCTCGATGCGCTCAAGAGCGCGGCCGACGAGGCTGCCCTCCGCGGCAAGAACGCCGAAGATCTGGCTCCGTTCTGGGATAGGAAGTAAAAATGGCTGAAAATACTGCGAAGAAACTCCAGATCACTTACGTGCGGAGCACCATCGGCTATTCTAAGAAACACGCAGAGACCATCAAGGCTCTCGGTTTCCATCATCTGAATCAGACCGTGGTCAAGAATGACAATGCCTGCATTCAGGGTATGCTTCGAAAAGTCTCTCACTTTGTGAAAGTAGTGGAATTGGTGGACTAAATGAAACTTCACGAATTGCAACCGAATGAAGGAGCCAAGCGCTCCAAGAAACGTGTCGGCCGCGGCATCTCCGCCGGTCAGGGTAAAACCGCCGGTAAGGGTACCAAGGGCCAGGGCGTACGTCAGGGTGCCGGCGGTAAGCTCTACCGCCAGGGCGGCAACCTCCCGTATTTCCGCCGTCTGCCGTTCATGCGTGGTGAAGGTTTCACTCCCCCCGCTCGTGTTGAATGGAACGAAGTTAACGTCGAGTCCCTCGACCGCTTCGAAGCCGGTACCGAAGTCAACGCCGAAGTTTTGGCGGTGGCCGGCCTGCTCAGCAAGCGCAGCAACCCGATCGTTATCCTCGGCAACGGTGAGCTCACCAAGGCGCTGAACGTCAAAGTCCAGCGTGTCAGCAAAGGCGCGAAAGCTAAGATTGAAGCTGCCGGCGGCAGTGTCGAGATCATCGAGTAATCGTTAACGCCTTGTAATTTAGGAGAACAATAATGAAGCGATCCACATGGCGTTATATTTGGAAGTCAGAAAGCATCCGCAATCAGCTGCTCCTGACTCTGGGTATACTTGTCATCTATCGTCTGATCGCGAATATCCCGGTACCTGGTTTCAATGCCCAAGTTGTACAGGCATTGAATACCAGCCGTACCGCGGCAGGCGACTTGATCAGTATCCTCAATGTCTTATCCGGTGGTACTCTGTCGACGTTCTCCATCCTTGCTATGGGTGTTTACCCGTATATTACGGCTTCCATTATTCTTCAGCTGCTTGGACCGATCATCCCTTCGATCCAGGACAAGCTGAAGAATGATCCGAAGGAAGGCCGTAAATGGATGGAAAAATGGACAATGTATCTGTCCATCCCGCTGGCTTTCCTGTCGGCGATCGGGCAGATTGGTCTGTTTAACCAGATCCTCCCCGGCTACACCGTGCTGAAAGATTACGGTTGGTCCGGTGCCAACCTCATCCCGACCCTGGCCAACATTTTGACCATGATCGCCGGCACGATGATCGCTATTTGGCTTGGTCAGATCATCTCGGAATACGGTATCCAGCAGCAGGGCCTGTCCCTGATCATCTTCTCGGGTATCGTCTCCCAGCTGCCTTCGAACCTTGTCCGCATCCTCGCTGACAAGAGCTCCGGCTGGTACATCCTCCTGATCTCCATTGTCATTTTCTTTGTGTCTATCTTCGCGATTGTTTATCTGCAGGAAGGCACGCGTTATGTCAAACTGCTGATCCCCGGACAGCGCCTCGGTTACCGAAGCATCAAGTCCGGCGGTACCACCACCCTGCCCCTCCGTGTGAACGCGGTCGGCATGATCCCGTTGATCTTCGCTCAGTCCCTGATCACGTTCCCGGCACTGATCGCGAGCTTCTTCGTGAACTCCGGTTCCGAAGGCGTCCGCAACGTTGCCAACTGGATCCAGACCAACTTCTCCGGCGGCTCCACATGGTATGTCGTCCTGTACTTCATCCTCGTCGTGGCGTTCACCTTCTTCTATACCAGTGTGACGTTCATGAACAATGATTACGGCGAAAACCTGAAGCGTCAGGGCGCAGTCGTCCCGGGCCGCGCGGCCGGTACGGAAACCCAGAATTACCTGGCCAAGATCCAGGACAGAATCACCCTTCCGGGCGCTGTCTTCCTCGGCCTCATCGCCATTCTGCCGTACATCCTCGCCGCGATCCTGAAGACCAGTTCGAATTCGACCATGCTGCTCTCCTCTTCCGGTCTGCTGATCGTCGTCGGTTGTGTCCGCGACATCATCGACTACCTGGAAGCCGAGCTCAACCAGCATGGCTACGATGAGAAACTTATCCGCTGATCCGGAGTAACAAAATGGCTGACTACGTTGTTCTTTTAGGAGCCCCGGGCGCCGGCAAAGGCACCCAGGCTGAAGTGATTTCGGAAACCTTCCATCTGACCCATGTGTCTACCGGCGACCTGTTCCGTGAAAATATTCGTGAGATGACTGATCTCGGAAAACAGGTCAAGGATATCCTGGATAAGGGACAGCTCGTCCCCGACTCCGTGACGATCGCTATGGTCGAGGATCGGTTGAAGAAAGACGACTGCAAGAACGGCGCGCTGCTCGACGGTTTTCCGCGCACGATCAAACAGGCCGAGGCCCTCGAGGAGATGCTCCGCGACAAGTTCAACGCCAAGGTGAACATTGTCCCCTGCATCGAAGTCGACGAGTCCCTGCTTGTGGACCGCGCCTGCGGACGCCGCATGTGCGCCAACGGTCACGTCTTCCACGTCACGAACAAGCCTCCGAAGGTTGAAGGCGTCTGCGACGTGTGCGGCGAACCGCTCTACCAGCGCAAAGACGACACCGAAGAGACGGTCAAAACCCGCCTCGCCGCCTACCACGAACAGACCGCTCCGCTGATCGACTTCTACGAGAAGCGCGGCGTCCTCTTCCGTGTGGACGGCAGCAAGGAAATCGCGGCAGTGTCCGAAGCAATCGTCAATAAGATGAAGCCTGTAATGGGCAAATAAGAAGCAACAAAAAGGAAACCGAAAAATGAGCTGGGAACGACAGGTATGCATCAAATCGAAAGATGAGATCAAGATCATGCGCGAAGCGGGCATTATCAATGCCGAAGCGCTTCAGGCGGCAGCCAAAGCTTGCGTGCCGGGGAATTCTACCTGGGACATCAACGCCGCGGCCGAAGCAGTGCTTGATCATTACCATGTCGTTTCCGCTTTCAAAGGCGTCCCCGGCCCGATCCCCTATCCCGCCAGCACCTGCGTCAGCGTCAATAACGTCCTCGTCCACGGCATTCCGTCCAAGAACGTTATCGTCAAAGAAGGCGACATCGTCTCCATTGACTGCGGCGCGACCCTGAAAGGATATGTAGCCGACTCCGCCATCACCGTCCCCGTGGGCGAGATTGACGAAGAGACTTACAGACTGGTCGAGACCACCGAGGGCAGCCTTTACGAAGGGATCCTTCAGATGATCCCCGGCAACCACGCCGGCGACATCTCGGCAGCCATTCAAGCCTACGCGGAGAGCCGCGGCTTCTTCCTCACGAAACAGTACACCGGCCACGGCGTCGGGCGCTCCATGTGGGAAGCACCGCAGGTTCCGAACTACGGCACCCCGGGCACGGGTCTGAAGCTTCGTCCCGGCGTAACACTCGCGATCGAGCCCATGCTCCTGATCGGAAGCGAAGACACCAAAGTCCTCAAGGACGGGTGGGGCGTTTCCTCGGCGAACAAAAAGAACACCGCCCACTACGAGCATTCGATCGCGGTCACCGAAGACGGGCCGATGATCACGACCCTTCTGGATAACGGAGAGCCACCTTACGTCATCAACCCGGCGAACAAAGCCCGCGTTCTCGGAAAATAATGTCACATATATTGTGAATTGTCCGATAACCGATCCTAAAACCGGTGTAAAATAGTAAGGCTATCATGTAAAAGGCGGACGCGGCCTCGCGTCCGGAGGAGTATTGTAATGAAGGTAACTTCATCTATTAAAAAACGCTGTTCTAAATGTAAGATCGTCAAGCGATCCGGTCGTTTGTACGTGATCTGCGAAAACCCAAAGCACAAGCAGCGCCAGGGATAAAAGAGGAACTACATGGCAAGAATTGAAGGTGTCGATCTTCCGCGCAACAAACGGATTGAAATCGCATTGACTTACATTTACGGGATCGGCCTTACCCGCTCCCAGAAGATTTTGAGTGATACGGGCGTTAATCCCGATATTCGTGTTCGCGACCTGTCCGAAAACGACGAGAACCTGCTTCGTGATTACATTGCGAAGAACTACGTCGTTGAAGGCGACCTCCGCCGCGAAGTTCAGATGAATATCAAGCGCCTTATCGAAATTGGCTGCTACCGTGGGCTGCGACATCGCCGCAACCTGCCGTGCCATGGCCAGCGCACCCGCACGAACTCCCGCACCGCGAAGGGTCCGAAGAAGACCGTCGCCGGTCGCGGCCGCCGTCGTGGAGCAACCAAGAAATAATCTCGACCTTATATATGCGAACTATTGCAGGTTTAGGGATCCTTTCACCCTGCGGCTGCCTGCAATTTTCGCATGTTAAGCGACGGAATATTTCACATCTATAGGTTATAAGAGGAAATATGGCTCAAAACGTACGCTCAGCGCGTCGTGCAGCAACTGCACGTAAAGTAAAGCGCACCCTGGCTTCCGCTCAGGTGCATGTCTTTGCTTCCTTTAATAACACCATCATCACGGTCACCGATGCCATGGGCGCCCCGGTTTGCTGGGGTTCCGCCGGTGCTGTCGGTTACAAGGGTTCCCGCAAGAGCACTCCCTTCGCCGCTCGTCTGGCTGCCGAACAGGCTATCAAAACCGCTCAGACCATGGGTGTTCAGGAAGTTGATCTTATCGTCAAGGGTCCCGGCCCCGGCCGTGAATCCGCTATCCGTGCTGTCCAGGGAATGGGCATGAAAGTCCGTTCCATCTCCGACATCACCCCGGTCCCGCACAATGGCTGCCGACCGCCGAAGAAACGCCGCGTGTAAATTAGAAAGGAATTGCAATGGCAAGATATACTGGTCCGGTTTGTCGTTTATGCCGGCGTGAAAATGAAAAACTGTTTCTGAAGGGCGAACGCTGCTTATCCAGCAAGTGCGCTCTCGAACACCGCGCCTACGCGCCCGGTGATCATGGTAAAGCCGGCTCCGGCCGCGGCGGCACGAAAGTCTCCGACTATTCTAAGCAGCTGCGCGCGAAGCAGAAGGCCCGCCGCATCTACGGCGTCCTGGAACGTCAGTTCCGCAAGACCTTCGCTCTGGCTGAAAAGAAACACGGTCTTACCGGTTTGAACCTGCTTCAGCTGCTTGAGACCCGTCTCGACAACGTCATCTTCCGTATGGGCTTTGCCGAGAACCGCGCTCAGGCCCGCCAGCTCGTCAACCACGGTCACTTCATGGTCAACGGCGTCCGCTGCGACATCCCGTCCATGTTTGTAAAACCCGGTGATAAAATCTCCCTCTGCGAATCTTCCAAGAACGATACCTACTTCAAGGATCTTCACGAAGTCGCCGAGAACCGCAACTGCATCGGCTGGCTGACCCGCGATACCAAAAACATCAGCGGTACAGTCCTCCGCTTACCCGAACGCGCGGAAATTGACGGTAATATCACTGAACAACTGATCGTAGAATACTATTCTCGCTAAGGTTGATTAGTCCAATACGCGGTCGTTATAAGGTGTATTGGGAAGGGATGGTGATCATTGGCAACATTATTAAATATGGTAACACCTACTGTCAAGCTCGAACGCGAAGCTGAAAATTACGCAAAGTTCGTTATCTCACCGCTTGAACGTGGCTATGGTGTAACACTCGGAAACGCTTTACGCAGAGTATTACTCTCCTCACTTGACGGCGCTGCGGTAACTTCCATTCATATCCAAGGTGTGGATCATGAATTCAGCGGGATCGACGGCGTTCGCGAAGATGTCCTGAACATCATGCTTCAGATCAAACAGATCCGCCTCATCATGCACGACGTCGCGGTCTCCCACATGAAGCTCGAAGTTTCCGGTGAAGGTGAAGTTACTGCTGCTGATATCCAATGCCCGGGTGAAATCGAAATTGTGAATCCGGAACTCTACCTCTTTACGGTGGATGATCCGGCGACCAAGCTGGAAATCGACCTGACGGTTGAAAAGGGACGCGGCTACATTCCCGGCAATGACCGGGGCGGCAGCCTCCCCATCGGTGAACTGCCTGTGGATGCGATATACAGCCCCATCAAACGCGTGAACTGGAATGTCGGAAACGCGCTTTACGGTCAGTCCGCGAACTACGATAAACTCGAACTCGAAATCTGGTCCGATGGGACCAAGAAACCGCAGGACGCGCTCGTCGAATCCTCCAAGATCCTCATCGAGCACCTGCGCTACATCGCCGGCATCAAGGAAGACATCCTGCCGATCTCCGCTGAAGAAAGCGAGATCTCCAAGCCGGTCGTGTCCAGCGAAGTTCGTGACACACCGATCGAAAACCTCGATCTGTCCGTTCGCGTGTTCAACTCCCTGAAACGCACCGGGATCATCACCGTCGGTGATGTTCTCGACCTGATCGAAAAGGGTGATGACGCTGTGAAGTCGATCCGCAATTTCGGTGAAAAGAGCCTGGATGAACTGCGCGATAAGCTGCAGGAAAAGGGCTACATGAAAAACAATAAAGAATCGGAGTAAAGATGCGACACTCAGTTGCAGGTTATAAATTAGGTAGAACATCTGCTCAGCGCAAGGCCCTGCGTACTACGCTGATCCGCCAGCTCTTCGAGAATGAACGGATCCAGACCACTCAGGCCAAAGCTTTGGCCATGCGCGGCGATGCTGAAAAACTGATCACTCTTGCCAAGAAGGGCAACGAAGGCGACAAGGTCGCGAAGATGAACGCTTCCCGCCTTGCTTCCTCCCGCCTCGGCAACGATCGCGCGATCACTGAAAAACTCTTCAATGACATCGCCCCTCGCTTTGCCTCCCGCAACGGTGGTTATACCCGTATGATCAAGCTCGGCCCCCGCAAGGGTGACTCTGCTGAAATGGTTCTCATCGAACTGGTTTCTGAATAATGATGTTTGATTCTTCACACGAAGAATCCGACTCGCTCGAACGTTACAAATTTACGATTTCCTACAACGGAACTGCTTTTTCAGGCTTCCAACGGCAGGGCTCCACAAGAACGGTTCAACTCGTCCTTGAAGATGCCCTGCGGGAGCTTGGGTGGAAAGAAGATTCAATCGTAGGAGCCGGACGGACCGACGCGGGAGTCCACGCGGCAGGGCAGGTCTTTTCAGCCGCTCTCCGCTGGCCCCACGGCGCGAATGCGCTGCGGGCGGCGATGAACGCCAAACTCCCCGAGGATGTCGCAATCCTCAACGTCGAAAAAGTCCCCTACGGCTTCTCGGCCCGGTATGACGCCCGCTCACGGTGCTATCACTACCACATCTACATTTCACCCGTCCGCCTGCCCCTGGTCGATCAGACCGCGTGGCAGATCCGCGAGCCCCTTGACTTGGAAGCACTGAATCGGATCACTCGACACTTCACGGGCATCCATGATTTCCGCGCCTTCGGTTCTCCGCCCCGAAAGAACCACAGCACGGTACGAGAGATCTTTGTGAACCGATGGACGAAGATTTCGGACGGCGAACTCCTGTTTGAGATCGAAGCGAACGCCTTTCTATACCACATGGTCAGGCGGATCGTCTTCCTCCAAACCGCGTACGCGCGAGGGTCCGTCACCGAAGAAGCAATCATCAACGCGGTCAGATACGGTATTGATGCAAAACCCGGACTGGCCCCGGCGAGAGGGCTTCGACTTCAGCGGGTAAGCTACGGCGGCAACGTTGCGGAAAACGCGAAAATGAACGAACTAATAAATGGAGAAGAATGACCGTGGAAAAGACCTACGTCATTAAAGGTGAACCTGTCAACAATTGGCTCCTGCTCGACGCGAACGGCCAAGGCATTGGCAGACTGGCTACACAAATTGCTAATTATTTAATGGGGAAGCATAAGCCTGAATTTACACCCGGCGTGAAGATGGGCGATTACGTTGTTGTTATCAACGCCGCTCACCTGGCTATTACCCCGAAGAAAATGGTCACGAAAATGTACTATCGACACTCCGGTTACCCGGGTGGTCTGACCGAGACTTCTCTGAAAGACATGATGCGTACGTATCCTGACCGTGTGATCCGCGCCGCTGTCTGGGGCATGCTCCCGCACAACAAAGTCGGCCGCGAACTGATGACCCGTCTGAAGGTTTACGCGGAGAACGAACATCCGCATACCGCTCAGAACCCGACACGTATGAACTAAGGAGTGAACAATGGCCGGACAATATTATGAAGGTGTTGGTCGTCGTAAGAACAGTGTCGCTCGCGTCCGTGTCTCTAACGGTAACGGTGTCTTCACTGTGAATGAAAAGCAGGTCGCTGATTACTTCACCCGTTTCGGTGATGTCGAAGCGATCCTCGCTCCCTTCGCTGCTATCAATCAGGATCAGGGTTCCTATGATGTGACCGTCCACGTCAACGGCGGCGGCGTCACCGGTCAGACCGATGCTGTCAAGCTCGGCCTCGCCCGCGCCCTCGTCAAGATGGACGAGAACCTCAAACCCGACCTCTCCCACGCCGGTCTGCTGACCCGCGATGCCCGCATCAAGGAACGCAAGAAGCCTGGTCTCAAGAGAGCTCGTAAGGCCCCGACCTATACGAAACGTTAGTTTCGTACCTATGGTACAGAAAAAAGACTGCGGATTTCCGCAGTCTTTTTTTAGTCAATAGTCAATAG
>CAVCBG010000005.1:0-17289 GCA_963600285.1 Anaerovoracaceae bacterium | reverse complement strand
GCGAAGAAGCTGCGGTTTTTCGGGGACTTTTTCGCGGCAGCGGTATTGGCGGATGCTTTCGCGGATTGATCAATCGGGGTCACCGTCTGGCGGATGGTCTGGACCTGCGGGCGGCCTAAAGGAGCTTCCGGTTCTTCTTTTTGGGCGTACCACGGTTTTTCTTCTTTTTTGTCTTCTTCTTTGGTTTCGCCGTCAGACGTCTTGGAAGCCGGAAACGCGGCCTCCTCTTTCTTCTCCCGCTCCCAATAGCGGTAATGGGGGACGGACTCTTCCTCTTCCGGTTCGGCCGCTTCGGAGGATTCCTCCGCCGGCGTCTCCGCAGCGGCTTCGGATTCCGGTTCGCTCTCAGCGCTTTCAGCGCTTTCAGCGTTCTCGGCAGGAGCTTCGGCTTCCTGTTCCGTTTCGGGTTCGCTTTCCGGTTCAGCTTCGGCAACCGGTTCCTCTACGGGTTCGGATTCACTCTCCGTAGGAGCTTCCGCTTCTGCAACAGGCTCTTCAACTTCCGCTTCCGGTTCGGATTCGGCTGTCGTCTTCAATGACGGATCAATAAAGGCAGCCAGCGCGTCAAGGCCGTCGTTGATGTCAGCCGGGTCGGATTTCGGCTCCGGTTCCGGTTCAGCGGCGGGCTGTTCGGGGGCCTTTTCTTCTTCCGTGAAGCTCACCTGCCGTTTAGGCATATTCTCCGCCTGCGGGATGTCGGTGTTGACTTCGAGCATCGTGCCGTCGCCGGGGAGGATGGTCGTGCTGAGGCGGAAGCCGCTCTTGTCGTAAGAGCTGTTGGCTTCGCTTTCCGCGAGCAGCTTCTTGGCCTCATCCACGAAAAGCGTGGTGCCGCTGGTGACGTTTTTGCCTTCCATCAGCAGGTTGGTCATGCAGTTGCTGCAGGCTTCGTTCAGGGCGTTGATCTGCCGTTTGACCTGGGACATGCAGGTCGTGTACGCGCCGGTCACTTCATGGACGCGCTGCGACAGGTTATCGACGGAGTATTCCACCTTCTGCCCATCATCAACGACGGATTTCACCGAATCCAGAAAGGCCTGCTGCTCCTGCTCCATCTTGACGATCTTCCCCATCAAGGCTTCCATTCGCTCGCGCATGGATTGCAGTGGACTTTGATTATCGTTCATTGTTTCTCCTTTCAAGAAGGATTTGCCGCCAAAAGCGGTTCATCGTCTTGGTTGTAACGGTACAGGATCTCAACGCCGTCAACCGGCTCTTCCTGGCGTTCGTACGCGAGCCGCAGGACGCGGTCCCCGGACTCGTCGGTGATCCTGAGGCCGATGGTGTAGCCGTCGCGCAGTTCATCCGTGTAAGGGATGCTGTTCTCGGTCACGACGGTATCGGTCGGGCCGAGCCGCGAGAGCTGAATGTCGACGGATTCCCAGTAAAGCAGATCGCCGTCCTTGTTATAGACGTACATGATCGGCTCCCAGTCAAAGGCGAACGTCGAGACGCCTTTGTTCTCCCACGTCATGTTGACCTTCAGCGTGTTATCCGCGAAGGAGAACTTCGTCGAGAGCTCCGAGACGTAAATACGGTAGCCCATATGATTGAGCAAACGGCGGCGAAGCTCAGCGTCGTCCGGACCGGTGTTCGGGCCGAGGTAGGTGACGTGGCTTTCGTCCATCTGGCGGAAGACATCCTCCAGCTCCTCGTCGGACATATCCTCCCAATCCAGTTCGCTCGCGAATTCACCGCCGACGGGGCCGTTCATCCAGAAGTCTTCATAAGGGACAATATCGAGGTCGTCCCCCAGCGTCTCCTGCGTACCGCCTTCGCGGATCCAGTTGAGCCATTCGTCGGTCTGTTCGGCGTCGCCCGTCACATCGTTATAAAGGCCGAAGCCCTCCGCCTCCGCGATCTCGTAACTGCGGCGCATGAGGAACTTGACGTTCTCGAAACTCTGGGTGTAATGGTCGACGTACTCCCAGCAGACGTCGGGATTCGGCATGGAGGAATAGCCGTCTTCGTCCTTGACGTGCCATTCGCCCCAATGGCCGAGGCTGCCGAGCTGCACGAAGGCAACGAAGCTGTCCTCGTTGCAATAGTCCGCCAAGGCTTTGATAGCGGCCTCGTGCGCGGCGATCAGCGTCTCGTTTTCGTAATTCGGGCTGTAGCCGCAGCCGTTGCTGTCATCGTAGAAGAAACCGTCTCCGTCAGTCTTATTATACAGCCATTCCGGAATATCCATGTGTTCCTCGTCGCCCGGTTTATCCGCGACGAAGCGGATGACGGCATTCTTGCCTTCTTCTTTGTATTCGGGGATGTGGTACTTCTCCTCAAGGGCCTCGATGTCGTAGACGCCCTCCTCCGGCTCCCATTCGGACCAGAGGACCTCAATGTAAACCATCGTGGTGTCTTCGGTTTTCTTGGTATTGCTGCCGAAGGGCGCGTAGCCCATCAGCGGGTTGCCCGTGACCGTCAGGTCCGGGTCGAAACCGACGGCCGCGTTCAGACGGTAGCGGTACGGGATCATGTAATAGAGCAGTCCCGCGATCACCGCGGTCAGCACAATGATGATGCCGATCTGGATCCTTTCACTTTTCTTGGCGGTCATTGCCATAGGAACTCCTAACCGTTATATTCGCCGTTGTACTGGATCAGGCTGACGTCCTTGACGCCCTCGAACTGGGAGATGGTGTCAACGAAGGAAGTGTTGCCGTGCTTCGGTTTGAGCTCAACCGTGAGCTCGGAACCGCCTTTGCGGACGACCTTGGAGCGGATCTGATAGGTCGTCTTGCTGATGGCGCGGAGGATGTTCTCCTCGTTGTCGTCGTTTTCGTAGTGGACGACCATGATATAGATGGAGCCGGTCTTATGCTTGTTGTAGAAGAAGATGACGATCAAGGTCATCACCAGCATCGCCATGGCCGCGAGGAAGTAAAGGTTCGCCGCGGTGGTGATGCCGACGGAAATGGCCCAGAACATGAAGAAGAGGTCCATCGGGTCCTTGACAGCGGTACGATAGCGGACAATGGAAAGGGCGCCGACCATACCGAGGGAGATCACGACGTTGCTGGAAATGGCGAGGGTGAGCATACAGGTCATGACCGTCATACCGATCAGGGTCACGGCGAAGGACTGCGAATACACCACGCCGCCGTAAAACGCCTTGTAGACCTTGTAAATGATCACGCCGAAGAGAATGGCGATGCCGATGGCGATCAGGGCGTTGACGACAAACTCAAGGGTGATGCCGCTGCTGGCTGTAAACGCGTTCCAAACCGATTTTTTAAAATAATCCTGAATACTCATCTCTCTTTCCTCCAGTTCAATGCTGTCTTTGAGATCCCCGCAGTCACATCGGTGAAAAAGTGGGCCGCTTCATAACATAGGGTGTATTTTGATACCGCGGTAAATTCCTGGCCTTGGCAGGGAAGCAGCTTCTTCACCAGACCGGGCAGGAACTCCGTCCATTTTACTTCAAGAACCAGTTTCTCGGGCTCCATGGCCGAGATGACCGGCATATTCACGTCGAAGATGTCATACGTGCCGTAGCCCGCGCGGACGTCCATATCCAGGGTGATGCGGGTCGTGCCCTCATCCAGGATCATGGGGACGCGTTCGTAGTCCACGGTCACCTTCGGGCGGAGCAGGTTCGAGGTCAGCTCCACATAGAACTCGCCGCAGAGGTTTTCCTTCCTCGACAGCAGGAATCCGTAATCGCCGTCGAGGATGCGGTAGAACTCATCCTTGGTCAGGCGGGCGGACTGTTTGTAAATGTAATTGTTCCGCTTCGTCTTGCGTTCGAGACTGATGACGTCGTCGGTGCAGTTATAAATGCGGATGCGCCATTTCTTACGGTTATCGGAACCCGCGATCTTGGTGTTGTAGGCGCTGTCCCAATAGTCGTCGAAATACAGGCTGCGGATGGTGTACTGCCCGTTGATCGTGTGCGGATCGAGATGCGTGAAGGGCGCGAGCCGGTCACGAAGCAGATTCGCCTCGGGATACGAGATCAGGTACTTCCATTCGTTCCGGAAAACGATTTTCTTCTTTTTCTGTTCCATAGCGCTTACTCTCCGCCGTAGACCAGGACTTCGCCCTCGTCATTGATGTAGAAGCAGAGGACGCCGTAAATGTCGAGCTTGGTCTCCGTGCGGTAGGTGTTGAAGGCCTGCATGGTGCCGTTTTCGTTCTTCGCCGTCACGCGCAGGAAATACTGACCCGGCTCCGGCAGCTCGAAGGTCACATCCGTGTCGGAGACATTCGTGCGGTAGGCGATCCGATTCTTGAAGTCCCAGCTGTCCGAGATTTCTACATTATACAAGACATCGTCCACAAGCGAGTAAGATTCCTCCCAAGTGATCCGCAGCTCACCGCCGACAGCTTCGGGCGCGTTGATGGTGAACGGCCACGGCAGCTCCTGGCTCTCGTAGAAGGCGTAGAAATTCTCCTCGATCTGGGTATGCAGTCCCGCGGTCAGACCGTCGTAATCCTTCTTCGCGGCCCGGGCGTAGGTCACATCCGGGAGGGAGTAGAGCAGCGGCTTCGTCTCGGCCGCGAGCTCCTGCGCCTTCTCGTTGATAACGTCCTCCGTCAGGTAGTTGTCGTAGAGGTCGTCCATGGCGGATTCAAGCTCCGTCAGGCACTCCTCGCTCTTGAAGATCTTCGAGAAGAGCACCGAGGTCGTGTGCATAAGGAGGCCGGATTCGTAATCCGCGCGGGTGTCTTTTTTGATGTTGTACTTGTAATCATCCCGCAGCGCGGCTTCGTTATTCGCGGAGAGGAAGTAGAAGCGTTCGATGCCGTTCGGGCTGTAGAGGTAGAAGTCCGAGGACGCGGTGTCGCGGTTGCCGACGAGCAGGTGGAAAGCGAGGAAGTAATAGAGATTGTCCGCGTAGAACCATTCGTCAATGACCTCTTCGATCGGGGTGTCGGAATTCACCGCCTCCAGCATGCTGATGAGCTTGGAATGGTCGTTGGCGCCCTTGCTCTCGAGAATGGCGTCGAAAGCGTCCTGATCGAAGTCGGCATCCGTCGCCTGACGGATCACGTCTTCATGACGGCCGAAGTCAAAATTCTCCGCCTTGTAGAGGTTGCCGGAGTTATCCAGGCCGCGCTTCTTCAGGTAGTTCATGTTGATCGGCTCGATCATGGTATAGAGCCCGTAGTCGCGGAAGAGCTGATCCTCACCGCCCTCGGACTTATCCTTGACGTAAAGATGGACGAGGCTCGTGCGGGTGCTGAACATCTCGGGAATGTCTTCCATCAGCTCATAGCAGAGCTCGTTCATGTAGCGGTAGGGGTCGTTGTAGCTCTTCGAGAGGACGAAGGTCTTCAGGCCGTCGACCTGCTTATTGGTGTCGATGGTGGTGATTCGGTAGGACTTCTGCGGCTTGGTGGAAGCCGTCGCGCCGCGCAGGCGGACGATCACATTCGAGGTGACATCGTTGTAACCGAAGCCGTCGGAGGTCGGGCCGTCTTCATTGCCGATCTGGAGGACGCCTTCGCATTGATAGGGCTCGATGCCCTTCTCGTCATAATAGGAGAGCGGATGCTGATTGATCTCCGTCCAGGTGTGGCGGGTGTTGCGTCCGTTCGTACCGGCGCCGACGGTCAAATACAGCACGCGGAGGCCGCCCGAGGCGCTGTGCTCCGGGAAGGATTCATAGACCGACTCGGAATCCTCAAAGACGTAGGCGCTCTCTTCGGCCTTTTCGTAGCTTTCATCATCCTCAATGAGGATCGGGGACTCATCCTCCGACGCCGACCATTGCAGCGTCCAGTCGAGGGAGCCGGATTCACCGCATCCGCACAGGAGCAGGGCGCAGACAAGGAACAGCGGAATTAAACCGAGATGGATGTTGTTATGTTTCATATTGATTCCTTCCTTATCATTGAAGCCCATTATTCCTCAGCAGTGGATTTGATCGCACCGGTCTCGCTGATCGTGAAGCCGTAACAATTATAAACTTTGCCCCAATAACCGTCGATGGCTTCTTCCTCTTTCAACTCATACCAGTCGAAAAGACCCATGCTGTACCCGGATTCATTCGTGGCTGTCACCCGCATGAAGTAGGTTCCCGGATCGAGCATCGGGGCGGTATACATCGCGATCTCGAGGCCGTCCGCCTCGTAGATCACATTCTCGAAAGCCTGATCGGACGCGATCTGAACATGGTAGGTGACGCTCTCATTGTTCGGGTCGTAGGAGTTCCCCCAGTTGAAGATGAGGTTGTTCCCTTCACGGGTCGGAACGCCGCCGTAGAACGGCCACGGCCAATGCAGGCTCTCCATGTAAATGTCGTAGTTGTCCGCGACTTCGCTTGGGAGCTTATCCACCAAGTCGTCATAGACAGCCTTATCCGCCAGCATGGCGGTCTTTTCGTCCGGACCGCCGTACAGATACGGTTCAACGATCGAGCGGTATTTCTCCACCAATTCGGTGACGTGTTCGTCGGTCAGGTAATTCTCACGCAGGTCCTGCACCGCGGCGGTCAGCATGTCGCGGTATTTCTGCTGCTTCATCATTCGCGAATACAGGCGGAGGCCGGTGAAAAGCGTGAAGCCGCGTTCCCAGTTGGTGCCGAGGACGCTGTATTTGTACCATTGATGGTAATTCGCCACAAAGGTTTGGTCAAGGTCCCAGTTGGTGAGATAGAAGCGTTCGGAGTTCTGCGGGCTGTAGATGTAAAGGTTGCGCGCGCCGACGTCCGTATTGCCGATCAAAATGTGGAAGGCGAAGAAATACACCAGGTTCTCCGCGTCAAAGTACTGCTCAATAATATCGTCGATCGGGATCAGGTAATTATTCAGCTGCGTGATGACGTTCTGGATCTTCGTCGGGTCCTTGTTGCCCTTGATCTCCATGTAGGTCTCGAACTCCGAGTAATCCTCATCGTCGGCGGTCGCGTTCATGATCGCGGCGTAAGGCTCCCACTCAAAGAAGGTGACTTTATAGAACTGTCCGTTTTCGTCCAGGTTGCGCGCCTTGAGGTAACGGTGGTTGCCCTGCTCGACCATGGTGAACAGGCCGTAATCCTCGAACTGCGGATCCTCCTCACCGGAGGTCAGGTCTTTGACGAAGAGATGCACGAACTGCGTCCGCATCCCGATCAATTGAGGAACTTCGGACGCCAGGTCATAGCAGAGCTTGTTGAGGAAGCGGTACTGTTCCTGACGGTGCTTATTCAAGGCGAGCGTACGCTGTCCGTTGTACAGGCCCATGCCGTACTTGATGCGCACTTTGTAGCTCTTGTATCGGCTTTCCGAGGAAGTCTGACCGCGGACCTGCACGATGACGTTCGGGACGACGGCGTTATAGCCGAAGGAGTTCTCGTTGAGGCCTTCGCCGGTATCGTCGATCTGCAGGATGCCCTCCACCTTGTAGCGTTCAACGCCCAGGTTGGCGTAATACGTCGTGGAATGGGAATTGATCTCCTCCCAAGTGTGGTTGGAAGAGTCGCCGGAGTTCCCGGTGCTGACGGTCAGATACATGGTGACGACCTGATCTGCGTTTTCCTCACTCCCCACATAAAGCTCGGCGTTGTCGTTGAGGTTCTTCTCGACGAGCGGCTCTTTCTCAACGACGGTCGTCTGCACGCCGTTGGCGTCGGTATAAACGGTGGTCTCCTTCCCATCAATGAGGACCGTCTCCACAATGGGCGTCGGTGTCGGCGTGGGGGTATCGGGGACTTCGGCGGACTTCGCGCAGGCGCTGAGGAACAGCGCGGACAGCAGCAGAATGAGATTCATCCCTTTTTTCATGACTGACTTGCTCCTTCCTGCTGCTCGGCAAGCGCGGCAGCCTCTTTTTCGCGGCGTTCCCGTTCTTTCTCCGCGATCCTGTCGGCGCGGTTATCCAATGTCTCGGAGATCCATACCAGCAGCCCGCGTTCGCGTTTCGGGAGGAAACTCTGCTGCGCGAGCAGGAAGTACGGCAGGCGTTTGGTGTACCAGTTCAGGCGCGCCACGGAGAAGAAAAAGAAAAGGATCGCGCCCAAGAAGAACCCGAGGCCGAAATACGCCGTGTGTCCGAAGCGGATCTGGAGGAACGACGCGACGGTCGTGACGCCGGAAAAGATCAGCGAGCCGATGAAGGCGCCGTGGTAGTCTTCAAAGTAAAGCAGAAGCAGCATGGTCGAGTTGCCGAGCGCGTACGCGCCGTAGCCGACGCAGAGGAAGCGGAAAATAGACAACGCCAGCGAGGACAGTCCCAGCAGGGTCTGCAGGATCGGCGTACCGAGGATGATGAACATGATCGTCGCGAAAAGCTGCTTGATCCCGGCGTAGGTCAACTCCTGCCACAGCACGGTGCGCATTTCAACCTCCGCCTGTTTGATATCGAGAATGGTGCCGCGGTCATTGAATAGACCGTAGTAGTTGGCGTATTTCGGGTAAAACTCCACCTCCACCGAGGTCACGAAGTTGACGGTCGTGATCAGCAGACTGAAGAAGGCCCACAGCGCCGGGACGTCATATTCCGGAGCGCCCCAGAAAAGTCCCTGCACCTGCTCCGCCAGCGGCCCGCCCATGTACTGCAGAATGATATGCGAGAACAGACCGATGTTCACGAAACCGCCGTTCAGCGAGAGCAGGCGGTAGCGTTCGAACCAGCGCAGGAAGGAGAAGCAGGAGCCCTCCGCCTTCGGGAAGTAATCCAGCATCAGCTTCTGATAGCGGGAGGCAAGAATACCGTAGGAAAGGATCATCGAGAAGAGCAGCGCCTCGAGACTGGCGTGCCCGGTCAGCACGAAGATGATCGCGATCAGGAAGCCGAGCAGCAGCGAGATGGTGTAGGAAAGGACGATGGCCTTGTAATCCTTCAAGGCGGTCAGGTAAAGCGTCTCCGTCCAGACCACGACCATGATCAGCGAGAACCACAGGCAGAGGATCTGCTGCAGCAGGGTGATGCCCGCGAAGTGGAGGAAGGTGCCGTAAGTCAGCACGCAGATGACGAGCATGATGGCGACGTTGCCGTAGAAGGACGGCATGACCTTCTCTTCCTTCTCCTCGTAGATCATATCCGAGATGAAACGGCTGCTCGCCATATTGAACCACGAGGTGACGGTCAGGGAGGCAAGCAGGGAGTACGTCAGCATACAGTTCAGCAGCTCGCGGTTGTGGTTGTCAATCCCGCCGATACGGCCGATGAAGGCAATCCCCGCCAGCAGCAAGACGCCCAGCAGCAGCGGGCCCGTCGTCACGACGCCCGCGTAGCCGTAGGCTTTGCAAAGGTTCAGAATGCCTTTTTTCTTAAACAGTTTTTTTAAGCTGAAGCCGATCCCTGCCATCTGGCAAATACCTCGTCGTAAACTTCCAAATATCTTTTGATCATATCCTCATGACGGAAGTACTTCTCCACCCGGGCCTTGCCCGCTTCCGCCATGTGGTAGCGTTTCTCGTTCATTGTCGCCATGTTGACGATCGCGTCCGCGTAGAGCGCGGGGTACATCGGCGGCACGCAGTAACCCGCCTCACCGAAGTTGTCATCGTCGGCGACTTTCGTGATCAGCTCCCGGCAGCAGCCGACATCGGTCGTGATGCAGGGACGCCCGGAGGCGAAGGACTCCAGCACGGCGAGGGGCATGCCTTCGGAGATGGAGCTGAGCATGGTGAAGTCAAAATCCTTCATGTAATCCGTGACGTTGATGGTGCCGAGGAAGGTGACGTTCTTCATCTGCAGCTGATCCACCAGCGCGAAGCACTCCTCCGCGTATTCCGGGTCGTCGGTCGGGCCCGCGATCCACAGGCGCAGATTCGGCACGCGCTGGGAGGCGTCCGCGAAGGCGTAGAGCATGGTCTTGACATCTTTGATCGGCGCCACGCGAAGCACCGCGCCGGCGTCAATATAACCGTTGTACTGTTTCGGCGGGACCGCGGAGAACTTCTCGTAATTGATCCCGTTGCCGATGTAAACGCATTTGTCCGGGTCGCAGCCCATATCGATCTGCGTCTGCCGGGCGCCCGCGAAGAGGCTCGTCACCATCACGGCCTTCTCATACGCGGCGTTGGAGAGCATGTAGAAGAATTTCACCCAGGTCTTTTTGAATGCCGGGTTGACCCAGCGGGCGCGGATGATCTCTTCCTCGCGTTCGCGGGTGTAAATGCCGTGCTCGGTGATGAGGAACGGCACATTGTATTTCCAGCTGCCCATACGCGCCATGACGCCCGCGTATCCCGTCGCGATGGCGTGGTAGACATCCGCTTTCGGGACTTCGCCGCCGAGGATGTAAAGCACCGGCAGGAGCATCGAGCGCACCGTGTGGAAGAAGTCCGAGAACGCGACGTAGGGATATTCGTCCTCGCAGATGTTCATGATCAGGTTCATGAACTCATCCGACATCAGGAAAGCGACCGGGGAGAGCTGACGCCGGTTGTAAAGGTCGAAGAGGGCCTCCCAATTCGGGTTGCCGCAGTTGATGAAGTCGTGCAGCGCCTGACTCTCTTCCTCGGTGAAGTTATATTCCTCGGGCATGGGGACGAGGCGCAGCGCGTCGGAGAGGAAGATTTCTTTGACTTCCACGACGTTGTCCGGCAGCTGGTATTTATACTTCCCCTTCATGGAGGGGTCCGCGCCGATCGCCCAGATGACGAACTCATGCTGGGGCATGGCTTTGATGTAACCATGGATCCAGCTTGAGACGCCGCCCGTCACATAAGGATAGCAGCCTTCCAGAATTACGCAAATTCTCATTCTTCCGCTTCCTTTGGTTCTACATTGATGGTGAAGTTTGCCGCCTTCGCCTGAATCAGGTACAGGTCATCGGCAATTTCCGTATATTCCGCGTTCTGAGCGGAGGTCGGGACGCGGTTCTCGTTGACGCGCAGGAAGAACCAGGCTTCGTCGAAGAAGTTGCCCAGCTGTACGTCAATTTGGCTGCCGCTGTCCTCAACCGAGAGGAGCTCGACCAGGTCATAACGCTGCACCGCCGCGGCGAGCTCCGAACCGGTCAGGTTGCGGATGTCCGGCGCGCCGATGTAAATCCGTCCGACGAAATCAGACAGGTTATCGAAGAGCTTCGCCCAGCCTTCCGCCGCGCCGCGGTCTTCATCCAGCGCGTCATCCGGGTGGGTGAAGTGCGTGCTGACGTAGTGGAAGTTCAGCTCGGACATCAGCGCCATCTCCATGTAGTCGCCGAAGACCAAACCGGAGAAAATACGCGGGATGTTGACGATGTAGTCGTCCGAGATCTCGAACTCCTGCTCGAAGCCGAGGTCATCCTCGCCGGCAATGTAGACCGCCCCGATGGCGCGGAGGTCCGGCAGCAGCTTCGGGAGCAGCTCGCGGCCCTCGTCGGAAAGGACGTTGGACGGCGGGACGTAGACACGGAAGGTGTCATCCGGGAAGAGCTCCGTGGAGAACTCATACAGCTCCCGTATGGCGGCGGTCATGTCTTCGGTGGTCGGCCAGGTCTTGTAGCCGTTGTAAATGCCCCGATAGTCGTAGTTCTTCGGCACCAGCGGCTGATGGTTGTAGCCGTGGAAGCCGAGCTCGCCGCCCATACGCTTGATCAGGTTGCCGAAATAGGTGAAGCGTTCGGTGTCGAGCGTGCGCGTGAAGGGGGCGGAGGTGTTATCGTTGTAGTCCTCAATGATCACGCCGGTGTAGACCATGCCGTGTTCCATAGCGAGGTTGTAAATGTCGTTCCACCAAACTTGGGTGTAAAAATCTTTGACGCTCAGGTTGTAATCGCGCTGAATGTACTTCGCCTCACCGGAAGGGACCGGTGCCGGGAAGTCGTCCAGGATGAAGGACGCGCCGTTGATGACGGGGTAAATGCAGGAGTCGTCGACCAGGCTGTACGCCGCGGCGTAGTATCCGCGCAGGGCTTTATCCATGTAGCCGATGTTGACCATCACGACCCGGCCGTCGCCGTAGTGATGACGCCACACCAGCGGAACCGGGTATTCGTCCACGGATTCCAAAAAGACTTCCGCGGTCTCACGCAGGCTCAGGGAGAGCGAGGCTTCGTAAGGGTCCGTGAAGGTGATCGGCTTGCCGATGTCGAGCATGAAATGCGAAGACTGCCGGAAAGACGACACCGTGACGTATTCGTACCCGGCTTCTTCGATGCCGAGCACTTCATAAAAGGATTGCAGGCCGCTGTCAACAGAGGGCGGGAAGAGCAGCATCAGCCCGCCGCCCGCGCCGACCCATCTTTTCAGCGCGCCGAGGTTGTCGCCGAAGCTGACAAAGTCGACAACGGAGAGAACGATCGTCTCATAGCGGTCGAGCGTGTTGAAGTTCACGTCGTCCATCTCAACAGCGGTGAAGGGGACCTTCATCTGCTCAAGCACTTCCGAGAAGAAGGACAAGCCCGCCTCACCGGATTCGGAGCCTTTTTCGTAGATCAGCAGGCAGGTGTCGGCGATCTGCTTGGCGTCAATTTCTTCCTGCGTCCAAGCTTTGTCGACCTGTTCATTCGTCAGCAGCGCGGCGGCTTTACTGCCGCTGCCGCGGTAGATCACGCCCTTCTGAACGGCAGCGAGGATCAACGCGATAACGCAGAGAACAACGCCGATGGCGACCATGCCGAAAGCGTTTTGAAACACCTTTTTTCTGCGGTCTTCGGTTCTTTCCATAATCCCTCAGCGTCCTCTCGTTTTATACTCTGATACCGGTCCAGAACTCAACCAATTCCCGGCCTTCGGCGGTCAGGTGGATCTGGTTCTCTTTCATCATCTCGAGCGTCTCGTCAATGCCTTCACGGTCGCCCTTCAGCGCGCAGCAGCGGATGCGGAGCAGGTAAGTCTGCTCACGGTCCGGCCAGCGCTTGTACATTTCTTCGACATCTTTCATCATGTCGTCGGCGTTGCCGCGCTGCAGGTCCGCGTTGGCCTTGCGGCGCCAGACGGAGAAGTTATCCGGCTCGTCACGCAGGCGTTCCGCCAGCACTTCGGATAAGTGATCCAGCTGACGGACGCGGTTCGAGCCTTCCGGCAGACCGGAGTTGATGTACTGTTCCAGCAGCCGCTGATAGGCCTTGCGGATCTCGGGGTCGTCCGGGTTTTCCTTACGCTGCTTGAGCAGCTCCTGGAACTTCACGTCGTAATCTTTCTGCAGCTCGACCAGCGCGGTCACGGCGTAATGAACCACTTCGGTGTCGTTATTCGTGCGGGCCTTGGAAAGCTGCGTCACGTATTCGGAAGGGTTCGAATAAAGCGCGTCCATGATCAGGGCACGCTTTGTACTTGAGTCGTTGACGACCAGCGCTTCGGAGAGCGGGACGATGTTCTCATCTTCATCATCCGCCAAAATGGACATATTGATGTCGGTCAGAACGTCTTTCATCATCTCGCGGCTGGTTTTGCCGGTGTTGACGATGACCGCTTCGGAGATCGGGACGA
The DNA here is from genome assembly GCA_963600285.1 of Anaerovoracaceae bacterium. Lineage (GTDB taxonomy): Bacteria > Chloroflexota > Anaerolineae > Anaerolineales > Anaerolineaceae > Flexilinea. The sequence continues at coordinate 3,996 of CAVCBG010000005.1, read as the reverse complement.
TGTTCTTCTCCCGTTCTTCCATATGAACGGACCTCGCCAGTTCATCCGCCTCAAGACGGCTGATGCCGAATTCGCCCTCCTTCTTCCCCAGGACGCGGTAGCGGTGGGACTGCCGCAGCGCCATGACGAAGCCGAAGATCGGCAGGAAGATCATGTTGAAGACGGCGATCCCCCTGCATTTCAGCACGCCGAGCCTGTTAAATATAAAACAGAGCAGGCAGACGATCGCGTGTACGAGGATCAGAAGCGGGACGTATCTGTCCACTTACATTTCCTCCACGATATGATACTCGAGGCCGGTCTGCTCAAGACGCTTGGCGACAATATCGAAGGCCGAGCCGGAGGTCTGCTTCAGAACGAGGTAGAGGTATCCGTCGCTGCCCTGACCGAGCAGGTCGGCGCCGCGGATCTTGCCGCGCAGGGCGCGGTCCACGGTCTTCGGATCCGTAGAGTCAAAGCGCACCAAGGTATAGGTCGCGACGCCGTTCGCGGCCATCTGTTCCTGGATGTCGACCAGTTCACGGAAGGGCGCTTCGCGGTAGACGTTCGTGCCGGGGATGTAGTTCTCGTCTTCCACAACGTCCTGATAGTCAACGGCGCGCATGAAGGAGAGGCGGACGAGGTTGCCGAGGATCTCGAACAGGTTGGAGTAATAAAGGCTCATCTGTTCGGAGTCGGCCTTCCACAAAACAATGACGACGCGGACATTCGTGCCCTGGGTCATACCGTAAGCGTACGCCGGCATGTCCTTGACGAATTCCGTATTCTTCCAAAGCTTCCCGGCCTTGACGGTTTCATAGACCGGCGCGTACTGCTCCATGGAAAGGGACTTCGCCAGCTCATCCATGATTTCACCGGAGCTCGCCACCAAACGCGCGAAACGCTGGTAAGAGTCCAGCGTGTAAATGGCGATGCTGTGGTTGTCGAGAATCTGCTCCATCGTCAGCACGCCCTGCATGAAGATCTCGGACGGCTCCATGGAGTCGAGCTTGCGGACGGCTTCGTAAATCTTGCCGAAGCTGTCTTCATAGCCGAGGATCTGGCGGCGGTAGGAGCCCTTGTTCTGCACGAGGCTGTTGTAGACCTGATGCAGGAAGGCGTATTTATCCCGCAGCAGCTTGTTCTCTTCCTCGACGAACTCGGCTTTGCGTTCCTGCGAGGTGTGCATGTACCCGGTAATGGCGCCCGTCATCAGGTAAATCGCGAAGGGGAACCAATACTCAATGTTATAAAAGACCATCGTCCCGGTCGTGCCGGATTGGATGTAGCTGAAGAGGGTCGAGACGGATGCCAAGATCCCCGCGAAGACGCCCATCATCGTGCCGTGGGTGGAGCCCATCAGCAGCACGTAGAAGAGGCGGATGTCGATATATTTGAAATAGGCGGAGTTGTCCTCCACGAAGAGGACATACAGCTGCATGAGGATGAAGAAGCCGATCAGCTCGATGTACTGCATCGCCCGCTTCTCAATGAAGCCCATGATCCGCTCGAAGAGGCTCTTCTTCTTCTCGCCGTGCGCGCGGGCCTCATACGCCTCATAATACGCCGGCAGGTCGCCGAGGACGTTGTCAATGGCGATGAAGCCGTACTTGCGCTTCATCTCGCCGGTGTATTGCGTCACCGTCGGGATGACGGCCTTCTCGTCCCGCTCGAAGATCGTGTCCGGCTTCAGTTCGGTGAGCCCGTCCGTGAGCTCCTGCCAGGTGTGCGGGAAGCCGGAATTCACGTCGTACATGGCGGAGGAATCCATGGTCTCATCCGAGACATGGATCAGCAGGTCGACCAAGTCGTCTTTCGAGAGGAAGTCGACCGGCGTGTTCAGATCGACAGGGAGCGTGACCGCCTGCCCTGTCCGCATATTGTCGAAGATCTTGCCGAGGGCGTTATTGTCGGTGCGGGAATCCGCGAGGTAAGGCAGGCGCAGGATGATGACCTTGATGCCCGCGGCCGAAGCCATGGAATACCACATGTCTTCCAGCTGCCCGGCATAGTAGGCGTCGGTGTTGTTGAAGTTCTTCCCGGTGATGATGCCGTTCGTGTCGAACGTTGCCGTGAAGCTCTGGGAGATCATGGAGGAAAGGACGACGATCTTCGGGACGCCGTGACGGTTGCAGACATCCACGACGGATTTCATCTGCTGCAGCTCGTCATGCATTTCATGGTCGCTGTCGGCGCTGCTGCCGATGAACCAGACGACGTCCACGGTGTAGCCTTCGAAAAGCTGATCGAATTTCTCCTCCATCGGGAGGATGTTGTATTGGCTGATATTGCCGGGCTTTTGCGACATCTCGAAGCTCAGTTCGCCGGTCACGACGACTTCGTACGCGGTATGGGCAAGACGAAGCATACTCGGCGTCAATACCTTCGTATTGCCGCAGATTAATACCGTCGAGACCTGATTTTCGATTCTCTTTCGTGAAGCCATAAGCCCGATGCTGCTTTCCTGTAAATTCGCGCCGTATCCCCTAATAGTTACGTGTAAATTCCTGGTGCCGACGCGATTAATCCTTTCCATACCGCTTATCATTATACTTCAATGCGCGTTTTTCCCGCCTTTCTTCGGCCTAACCGCTTACATTGTTAATACGAAACACAAACAGAGCCGATGCGTGCAATACCCCGCCGATTTACGCTTTTCGGATATAATTAGGTTCAGAAAATGAACCGGAGGAACGCTCATGATCCGAAAAATCATTCACATCGACGAAAGTAAATGCACCGGCTGCGGCCTGTGCGCGGATGCCTGCCACGAAGGCGCGATCGAGATCGTCAACGGCAAGGCGAAACTCACCCGCGAGGACTTCTGCGACGGATTCGGCGACTGTCTGCCGAACTGCCCGGAAGGCGCCATCACCTTCGAGGAACGGGAAGCGCCCGCCTACGACGCCGCCGCGGTAAAAGCCGCGCAGGAGAAGAAAGCCGCGCCGAAATCCGGCTGCCCCGGCAAACGGGTGGAGTTATTCGAGACGCCGGTCGAGAGGAAATACGCCCCCGCGGATCCGTCAAAACCTTCATCTCAATTAGTGCAATGGCCGTGCCAAATCAAATTAATGCCGGTCGAGGCGGATTATTACCAAGGCGCGAAGCTGCTGATCGCGGCCGACTGCACCGCCTTCGCCTGCGGCAGCTTCCATCAGGACTACATGCGCGGCAAGATCACCGTCATCGGCTGTCCGAAGCTTGACGCCGTGGATTACAGTGAGAAGCTGACGGAGATCATTGCCAAGAACGACATCAAGTCCGTCACCATCCTGCGGATGGAAGTCCCCTGCTGCGGCGGATTGCAGCGCGCCGCCGAGACCGCGTTGAAGAACAGCGGCAAGTTCATCCCTTGGCAGGTCGTGACCCTTTCCCGCGACGGCCGTGTTTTGGAAGGGTAAGTTATGAACGGAAAAGTCGGAGAAGTCTTCTCCATTGCCGCCGATAACGCGCCCATCCCCGGCTGCACGGTCTCGAGCGCCATTCTCGGCGGGGAGCATTGCGCCGTGGTGTTCTCCCTCGCGAAGAACACCGACATCAGCGCCGAGATATTCCCTTATCACAAGCTGCTCATCGGCGCGGACGGCGTTTTTGAAGTCTATCAGCCGGACGGCACCGTCCGGGAAGTACATCCCGGCGAAGGCATCGTCGCCCCGGTCGACACCCCTGTCGGCATGCGCGCGTCCGTCCCGGCAGTCTATACAGAATTATCTATTGGGAGGAATAATATTATGAATGAAGTGATTAAACCCGGTGAAGTCTTCAAGCTGGCGGACCTCGTTCCGTATCAGGAAGGCAAGATCGTCAACATGGACATCGTCCACACCGACAAAATGAAGTTCGTCGTCATGGCCTTCGCGGCCGGCACCGGCCTCACCCCGCACGCCGCCCCCGGCGAAGCCCTGATCTTCGCCCTGGATGGGGAAGGCGTCATCGGCTATGAAGGCAAGGACCATCCCATCAAAGCCGGCGAACAGTTCCGCTTCGCCAAAGGCGGCATGCATTCCGTAACGGCGA
>CAVCBG010000004.1:0-17977 GCA_963600285.1 Anaerovoracaceae bacterium | reverse complement strand
GGCACGGCGCGGTGCTGCCGGCGTTCATGATCTGCTGCCTGATTTCCGCGGCGGCAATCTGCTTCACGGCGTCGGGATTCTGCACGGCGCAGCGCTATGTGACGGACTACGCCTGGCCGGCCGGGATCACGGCGGTGATGATGCTCTTCTGCCTGTATGAACGCTGTACGGAAAGCGGATGGACGCTGCCGGCGGAGAGCTTCACGATGCTCTGCTTCCTCGTCGGGCTGGCTTTCTTCGCCGCGCTGGCTGTCACGGGTGAAAGTGACTGGTTCAAGCTTTTGAATCAATTGGGATATGACAAACTGCGTTACGCTTTGTCGCCTTGGCTTTGATGAATTATGGATGAAATGATGAATAAAAAACGAACATTCGGATGGGCGGACGCGGTCCTGATCTTGGCAATCATCTGCTGCCTGTGCGTGGCGCTCTGCCCTTACACGCGGATGCGCGCGGTCGCGGACAGTCTCGCGGCGGACGGCTCCATGGAGCGCATGACGCCGTCGTTCGCGCTCATTCTCCGCTGCGTCGCCGGCGGATTCGGCGCGCTGTTCCTCGGCATTCTGATCTGGCATCGCCTCGCCCCCGCGAACTGCGGCGCCTTCTTCACGTCGCTCGTCCGTCTGCCGGGACGGCTGATCCGTGACTTCGTGCCGTTTTGGAAGGATTTCGGCCGTGCTTGGCAGCTGTCGAAAGGCTGCGCCGCGGTCCTTTGCGTGATCACGCTCGCGGGCATTGTTGTGCGGGCGATGCAGCTTTCCGCCCCGCTCATGCACGACGAAGCGTATTCCATGGCCATTTGGGGACGCGGCAGCCTGCTCTTCGCGGTCAGCGACTACCACCTGCCGAATAACCACGTCTTCCATTCGGTCCTCGTCAACCTGATCTATCATCACCTCGGCAAATCCTCGGCGTGGCTGCGGATGCCGGTCTTCCTCTCCGGGTGTATCCTGATCCCCGCGATTTTTATGCTCGGCAAGGCTTTTTATAATGAACGCGTCGGCTTGACCGCGGCGGGATTCACCGCCTTCGCGCCGTTCCTGATCTTCTATTCCTACAACGCCCGCGGTTACGAAATGCTGACGACGCTGAGCGTCGTGACGGTGACGCTGGCGCTCTATCTCAAGCGGCATAATAACATCTTCGGCTGGTTCCTGCTGATCCTGCTCTCCGGGCTGAACTTCTTCACCCTGCCGATCGCGCTCTATCCCTTCGGCGGGATCTGCGTCTGGCTGCTGCTGAATGTGATCTTCCACGACCCCGCGCGGACGGCATACACCCGCGGACGGCTGTTCAAGTACCTCATCACGATGGGGCTCTGCGTCTCCGCGCTCTCGATCCTGCTGTATGTCCCGCTCCTGCACTACTCCGGCGTGGAGAGCTTCTTCGGCAATCAATACATCGGCGGTGTGGACGCCGGGGCCTTCGGCTCGACCATGCGCTCCCGCCTGATTGACAATGTGCACGCCTTCTGCGATACGCTGCCGCTCTTCGTCAGCGTACTGCTCGGCGTCGGTTTGATCGCGAGCCCCTTCGTCTTCAAACGAACCTCCTCCGAACGCGTCTCCTTCGGCGCGGCGCTGCTGCTGTGGATGGCGCTCGTCATCCCTGTGCAGAAGCCGAACCTGTGGCCGCGCACGCTGCTTTTCCTGCATCCCTTCGTCATCCTGTTCGCCTCCTCCGGCCTCGTCTCCCTTCTCGGACTGCTTCGTGACCGGCGGATCGCTCCTGCCGTGATCGGGGTGTTGATCGTCTGCGCCGCGGGTTCGCAGTTCAAAACCGCGGTGAAGAACTGCGGCGTCATCGGCGAGGATGAACAGGCGGTGCGGATCCTGCTCGAACGCGAGGGCGAGAATGTTGACAATGTGCATTTCGTCACCGCCGCGGAGGACAACGCGCCGATTTGGATGTACGCGGATTATTACGGCATCGACAAAGGCATCTTCGACAAGACGCGGACGTTCAACACCGTCTACGCCTTCGTCAATCCGAACACCGACTCCTACAACGCCCCGCTGACGCTGGACGACCTCTTGGACCGCTTCGGCCCGGGGAACAACTTCATCGATATGTCCACCGAAGAGATCCTGATGGAGACGCCGGACGGCGTTCTCTACCGCTACGAAGGCAGGGAGTCCGCCATCGTGAAAGGCTACGGAACCATCCCCGAAAACCCGAACGAGAGCGCGCATTGAGCCTTTTGATAGCTTTTGGAAGCTTTGACGGATATAATGGTAAGCATGGAAAAAAAGAAGTTCTATCAGTTGAGCGTCCCCGAACGGCTGGAGGTCTTGAAGGCCGAAGGCATGATCACCGCCGATGACATTCCCGCGCTGCTGGGAACGGCGGGGCCGGATTTGGACACCGCGGATCACATGATCGAGAACGTCATCGGTCTTTACGCCCTGCCCATGGGCGCCGCGCGGAACTTCATCATCAACGGAAAGCCGTACACGGTCCCGATGGTGATTGAGGAGCCGTCGGTCGTGGCTGCCGCTTCCAACGGCGCGCGGATCGCGGCCTTGGGCGGCGGGTTCACCGCGGACGCGGACGAGCCCCGCATGATCGGCCAGCTGCAGATCGTCAACGTCCCCGATGTTGACGCGGCGGCCGACTCCCTGAACGGCGCGAAGGCTGAACTTCTGAACGCGGCGGCGGAAAGCTGCCCGAATCTCATCCGCCGCGGCGGCGGTCCGGTTGATATTGAGACGCGGATCCTGCGTGAAACGGCTGCCGGGCCGATGCTCGTCCTGCATCTCATCATGGACGTGCGGGACGTCATGGGCGCGAATCTGATCAACACCGCGCTGGAAGCGATCGCTCCCACCGTGGAACGCGTCAGCGGCGGCGAAGTCCGCCTCCGTATTTTGTCAAATCTCGCCGACAGGAGACTGGCGCGGGCGGAATGCCGCGTGCCGGCTTCCGCGCTGGCGTTCAAGGAATATGACGGCGAGGCCGTGCTTTCGCGAATCCTCGAAGCCGCTGCCTTCGCCGAAGCGGATCCCTACCGCGCAACTACGCACAACAAGGGCATCATGAACGGCATTGACGCCGTCGTCCACGCGACCGGGAATGACTGGCGCGCGGTGGAAGCCGGGGCGCACGCTTGGGCGGCTCGGGACGGTGTGTACCGTCCGCTGAGTCATTGGAGCCGCGACCCCGAAAGCGGCTGCCTGGTCGGGAAGATCGAGCTCCCGCTGGCGGTCGGAACGGTCGGCGGCGCGACCCATGTGCATCCGGGTGCCGCCGCGGCGCTGCGTATGCTCGGCGTGGCTGATTCGCGTGAGCTGGCGTGCGTGATTGCCTCCGTGGGTCTCGCGCAGAACCTCGCGGCGCTGAAAGCGCTTTCCACGGAAGGCATTCAGCGCGGGCACATGAGCCTCCACGCCAAGCAGTTCGCTTACGCGGCCGGGGCTTCCGGCGCCATGGCGGACCGCATTGCCGCGCGGATGATTCAAGAAAACCGCATTTCCGCGTCCTATGCCGCGGAACTGTTTGAGACAGAGAAGAATAAGGACGAAAGCCTATGATGATCATGAAACCTGAAAATCCCGTTGGAATCCTGGGGTACGGCGCCTACATCCCGCGCTACCGCGTCACCGATGCCGAAATCGGGCGGGTGTGGCATGACGGCGCCCGCGGACTGATCAAAGAGAAGTCCGTGCCGGGACCGGATGAGGATGTCATCACGATGGCGATTGAAGCGTCCCGCAACGCGCTGAAACGCGCCCAAATCGACCCGCAGGAGCTGCGCGCCGTATGGATCGGCTCCGAGTCGCATCCCTACGCCGTGAAGCCCAGCGGCACGATCGTCTCCGAAGCCATCGGCGCGGGCCCGTCCCTCTCCGCCGCGGATATGGAATTCGCCTGCAAAGCGGGGACGGAAGCCCTGACCATGGCAATGGGCCTCGTCGGCTCCGGCATGGCGCGGTACGCGCTGGCCTGCGGCATGGATACCGCGCAGGGACGCCCGGGCGATGTCCTGGAATACACGGCGGGCGCGGGCGGCGCTGCCGTCATTGTCGGCCCCGCGGAGGAGTCCGCGGCGGTCATTGACGGGGTCTATTCCTACGTGACGGATACGCCGGATTTCTGGCGCCGTCAGCATGAGAAGTACCCCGAACACGGCCAGCGATTCACCGGCGAGCCGGGCTATTTCCATCATGTCGGTGAGGCGATTGAAGCCTATTTTGAGGAAACCGGGACGAAGGCCTCGGATTACCGCTTCGCCGTCCTGCATCAGCCGAATCAGAAATTCCCGCAGAAGGTCGCGAAGGATCACGGCTTCACTCCCGAACAGATCGAAACCGGTCTGCTCTCCCCGGTCATCGGCAACACCTACTCCGGCGCTGTCCTGCTCGGCATCACCGCCGTTCTGGATATCGCGGAGCCGGGCGACAAAATCTTCTGCGCCAGCTTCGGCTCCGGCGCGGGCTCCGACGCTTTCTCCCTGACGGTCACGGACCGCGTCAAGGAGATCCGCGGACTGGCGCCGTTCACGCAGACGTATATCAACCGCCGCACGGTCATTGACTACGCGCTTTACGCCAAATTCCGCGGCGAATATGTGATGAAGTAGGCTCTTATGCGGGATGACGATCATATCATCATCGCCGGCCTCGGGCAGGTTCCCGTGGCTGAGCACTGGGACGACAGCATCCGCTCCATGGGCGCGGCTGCCGTTCGCGCGGCGCTTGCCGACAGCGGCGGGCTTGAACCGCAGTCGCTCTTCGTCGGCAATGCCTTCGCGCCGATCCTCTCGCATCAGTCGAATCTCGGCGCCTTGATCGCGGACGAAGCCGGCATCAGCGGCGTGGAAGTCTGCTCTTATGAAGCGGCCGGCGCCTCCGGCGGCGCGGCTGTCCGCGCGGCGTACCTGGCGGTCAAATCCGGGTATGTGGATACCGCCGTCGCGCTCGGCATTGAGAAGATCACCGAGAACACCGGCGAGAAGGCGAATCAGACGCACGACCTCGCCCTGAACTACGAATACGAGACCATGATGGGGATGTCCGTCGCCTCCGGCGCGGCGCTGCTGGCGCGGCGCTACCTGGTGGAGTTCGGCTTGGATCGCGACGTCCTCGACTGTATGTCCCTGAACGCCTACAGCCAGGCGTGCGGCAACCCGAACGCGCTCTATCATCTGCGCCTGAACGACGAGAAAATCAAGAAGCAGAGCTTGGCGAACAATCCGCTGGGGATGTATGACTGCGCGGCGCTGTCGGACGGCGCGGCCGCGGTCGTGATCACCCGCGCGAATCTGCTCCCGAAGTCCCCGGATCACGCGCCCGTCCGCCTGATCGGCAGCGCGACCGCCATCGCGCCGCTCTCCCTGCATGACCGCCGCAGCCTGCTGCATTACGGCTCCTGCGCAGCCTCCGCGGAGAAGGCCTTCAAACGGGCGGATATCTCCCCCGATGAAGTCGACCTCTGGGAGCTGTGGGACGGCTACTCCATTGACGCGATCCTCGCGCGTGAAGCGATGGGCCTCGCGCCCTCCGGTGAGGGCTGGAAGCCCGACGGCCGTTATTACTCCACCATGGGCGGATGTCTCGGCCGCGGCAATCCCTTGGGCGCGTCCGGCGTGTACCAGATCGTCGAGGCGGCATTGCAGCTGCGCGGTGAGGCGGGTGCCTGTCAGATTGACGGGGCGCGTACCGCGGTGACGCAGTGCGTCGGCGGGCTTGGCGGCACCGCTGTCACCCACGTCCTTTCCCTGTAAAAACGTAAAAGAAAAGACCTGCTCGAGAAACCCGAGCAGGTCTTTTGATTTTCAAGAGGCGGCTTATTTCGCGGTGTCTTTCGCGACAGGCTCTTTATCGGAGAGCTTGAGGAAGACGAAGCCGAGGGCGAAGAAGATCGCGAGGGAAGCGACCGCGACATTGATGGTGCCGCCGGCGAACTTCACCCAGGCGATAACGGCGGAACCCAGGAAGGAAGCGCCCTTCGCGAAGATGTCGTAGATGCCGAAGTACTCGCCGGAGTTCTCGGCGGGGATGATCTTCGAGTAATAGGAGCGGCTGAGGGACTGGATGGAGCCCTGGAAGCAGCCGACGCCGAAGGCGAGGATGCCGAAGTGGATGAGGGTCTTCAGGGAGAGCGCGTAGATGCAAAGGCAGAAGTAACCCGTGATGCAGATCAGCAGCAGCTTGACGGTGTCATACTTCTTGGAAAGCTTCGCGAAGACCAGGGAGCCGATCCAGGCGACGACCTGCGTGGCGAGGAGGAAGACCACCTGCCCGACAGTCGGCAGACCGAGGTCGGTGCCGATATTGATGCAGTTGTCAATGATGGTGCCGACGCCGTCAATATAAAGGAAGTAAGCGACGAGGAAGAGGAGGACTTTGCGGTCCTTCTTCGCGATGCGGGCCAGGGTCTTGCCGATCTTGGAGAGAACGGACTTGACGGAGCCTTCGCTGCCCTCAACGCAGTTGACCTGTTTGTAGTTCTTCATCAGCGGAAGGCTGACGAGCACCCACCAAATCGCGGTGACGGAGAAGCCGATGATCTTCGAAAGGGATTCGGAAATGACGCCGACCATGTCGGGGCCGAGCACGTAGGCGATCAGCGCGACCAGGAAAGGAATGCAGGAGCCGATGTAACCCCAGGCGAAGCCGTAGGACGAGACCTGATCCATGCGTTCCTCGGTCGTGATGTCGTTGAGCATCGAGTCGTAGATCGTGTTCGCGGAGGTGTAAAAGACCTTGGTGATGACATAGATGACGAGGAAGACGACCCAGGCGTTCACGAAGCCGTTGAGCACGCAGCAGATCGCGCCGAGGGCGACGACCGTGTTGAAGAACAGTCTGCGGCGGTCCTTATGATCCGCGAGCGCGCCGATGACCGGCCCGATCAGGGCAACGATGATGGTGACGATGGAGATGGCGAGGGAGTAATAAGCGGTCGCCCGGTCGGAGGTGAGCTTGCCCGGCTCCGTGCCGATGGCCAGATTCTTGAACCAAATCGGGATCAGCGAACAGGCGAGCATCGTGTAGGCGGAGTTGCCGACATCGTACAGAACCCAGCTGAATTCTTTTTCGTTCAGATCACGAAAAGCTTTCCTATTGTTCAACCATTTGAATAAACCGTTCATAATACTGCCTCTTTTATGTATTCCCGCGCCGCGGGAACAATGTGAAATAATTCCTTTAAATTATAACAGAAAAAACAGTAACAAATGTCAGGAAAGGAGTGTTATTCTTTCGTGAAGAGCGCGTTGAGAAAAGTCTCGAGATCAAACGAAGGGAAGACCTCCGCCCAGTTCGTCAGCGCCTCACGCAGGGACGCCTCCGTCCAGGGAATGTCGGCGAGCGCCGATTCAAGTTCGGACGTGTCCCCCGCGGTGAAGAAGTCGCCGAAGAAGCGGGCGCGGCGCAGGGTGCCTTCGCGAACGTCGGCGCGGAAGTCGATCCATCCGCAGTCGGCGCGGAAGGAGCGGCGGATGTTGAACGCCGGGGACTCGCCCCAGTTCCACAGCGCGGAGCGGTAGCGGCCGTCCGCGATGGAGTCGATCTCGCGGAGTTCGGCGTCGGTGAAGGTATGCGTGACGGGGCCGTCGGGGAAGAAGTGGCGGACGATGGCGGCCTCAAGCTCCTCCACACCGGAGATGTTCGGCAGGGCGTCTTTGATGTTCGTGACGCGGCTGCGGACGGACTTGATGCCTTTGGCTTGGAGCTTCTCCGGGCGCGGGCGAAGGGCTTTCGTCAGCACGTCCAGATCCGTGTCGTAGAGCAGCGTGCCGTGAATGACGGAGCCCGCGCGGGTGTGGTAGTAAGCGTTGCCGGAGAACTTCGCGCCGTCCAGCGTCAGGTCGTTGCGTCCGGTAAGCTCCGCCGGCAGGCCCAATCCGCGAAGGGCGGCGAGGATGGGATTCAGACAGCGGGAGAAATCCGAGGACGCCTGCGGGTCGCCGGGCGTGATCAGGCTGAAGTTGAGGTTGCCGCGGTCATGATAAACCGCGCCCCCGCCGGAACAGCGGCGGACGACGCGGATGCCGTTGGCTTTCACGTATTCGTCATTGATCTCCTCGGCGGTGTTTTGATGCCGTCCGATGATGATGGCGGGGTCATTGACATAGAAAAAGAGAATTTCATCCCGGATGCCCGAGCGGGTGAGGAGGAATTCCTCCCGCGCCAGGTTCAATGCCGGGTCGTGATTCGGGTTGGGAACGTAGATCACGCGCCGATCCCTTTGACGCGGGCGGCGCGGCGGGCAACGGACGGCGTCTCGTCTTCCGCGGAGTAGATCATCTGTCCGCGCAGGGTGACGCTTTGTACGTAATCCCGCGACTTCGAACCGGCGGCCGCTTTGGTCTCATCCACTTCGATGACCGTGCTTTCATCAAGCGCGATGCCGAAGATCTTCGCCGGGTTCACGCAGCAGCGGGCGGTGATGTCCTCCGCGGTGAGCATCTTCGCGTTGTACATGGAGAGCAGCAGCGGCAGCGTCATGGACAGGCTGTCGGAGCTGATGCCGCGGGGGCCGGTGAAGCCGGCGGAGCTGAAGCAGTCGATGAGGTCGAGATGCTGCCACAGCGCGCGGCGGTCCTCCTCATTGCCCAGCTTGGAAAGCAGCTTCGGCGTGTTCGCGGTCTCGGTGCTGAAGAGCAGGGCGAGCGGATTCACGTCGCAGGTGACGGGGAGATCCGCCTCACGCGCCTCGGCGATCAATTCCATCTCGGCTTGGGTTGAGGCGGAACAGACATGGACGCGGCGTCCCTGCGTCTGCCCCATGAAGATAGCGGAACCGACCTGGTCCTCGCTGCCGCGTACGCAGATGGGTTTGTCCGCGGGCCAGTTATGGAAGAGGCGGCTGAGCATGTTCATGCGGGAAAACGCGCCGAAGGAGCTCAGCAGCGAGAAATCCACGAGCGCCGCGGGAACTTCGGACGCCCATTCGCCGATGGAGCGGATGTTCTCCGGCGTGATGACGGCAAGCTTCGCGTAGTCGCAGGCGGAGTCGGATTCGGCTTCTTCCAGCGCTTTGGCGGCGTCTTCTTTCCGCGTGTAGACTTCATTGACATTCGGCGCCGCCAGCAGGGCGGTGTAGCCGCCGCGGACCGCGGCTTCGCTGTACGCGCTCCAGCAGCCGGCGGGGACGTCGGTGCAGATATCAATAAACCCCGGGAATCTCAGCATTGTTTCTCTCTCCTCTTGTTTGTTTCAGGCTCCGGACGGCAGCGCGCAGGTTGCCGGATAGTTCTGTCCGTTGCGCCCGCCGCAGATGGCGGTCTCGGTCAGCTTGCCGCCTTCGGTCACGGCGTAGAACTGATTCTTGGAAATCTGCATGCGCCATTGCACGTTGAACGTGTCCTGCTGCCAGGGGTAGAAGAACTTCCCCGTGAAGACGCGTCCGCTGCCGGATGTGGTGCCGGTGACGATGACCGGGTCGCCCGAGGCATCATACCAGAAGCCGATGACGTCCTGCCCGTTCTGATAGAACCAGGCGTTGGCGGGATCGACTCCCTCCGACCGCAGCGGTTCGCGGATCATCCAGCGCCCGCTCCAGTCGAACGTGGCGGTCTGCCCGGCTTCTTCGGTGCTCGCTGCTCCGGGCGTCGGGGTCGGTTCCTCGACTTTGAAATTGATCCAGAACGGCGTGACGATGACCTCGCCGTTCGTGTTGAGCAGTCTGAAATCAATCTCGTAGCTGCCGGGTTCTTCCGGCGCCTTGAGCATCACGACCAAGTCGACTTCCGTGCCGGGCGCGACGTTGTAGGCGCGGGTGCCCCAGCCGCCGGGCGTGAAGTCCGGCCAGTCGTTCTCGCGGGTGAAGATCGCGTTGACCACGGACGGCGTATCCATCTCGTAGTCGGCTTCCATGATGAGCTTCGTCCCCTCGAGCCAGGTGTCGGCGCCGCTGTTGGTCATGCGCCAGGACTTGATGAAGATCTGCCCCGGAGCGAGAACGGTGTCATCCGGGATGGTGACGTCGTTGATGTCGGAGATCTCATCCACGAGGGAGAAAAGCAGCTCCTCGGTTTTCACGACCTCGAAGGTCGGGGAGTTTTGGATCATGGAAATCGGCGTCGGCGTAGGCGTCTCCGTCGGGGTGGGCGTCAGGGTAGGCGTGGAGGTCAATGTCGCCGTGGATGTCGGGGTCGAGGTGACGAAGACAGGGACGGTGACGGTGGCCTGCGAAAGGAAGTCCGTGGTGAAATTGACGAGCTTCTGCCGGGCTCTGTTATAGGTGTCACATCCGCTCAGGCAGAGAACCAAAGCGGTGACGAGCAGAGCGAGGCGGGCGCGTTTTTTCAGCATTTCAGCAGCTCCTCGGCGGGGATGGCGCCTTCGCGCAGCACCTGCGCGGGTTCGCAGTCGCAGCGGACAACGGATGACGGTACGCCTCCGCGGACCTGTCCGCCGTCGATGATGAGGTCGAGCCGGTCATACAGCGCCGTGAATTCGGAAATGTTCTTGGCCGGGGGCATGCCGGAGAGGTTCGCGGAGGTCGTCGCCAGCGGACCGGTCAGGCGCATGAGATCGCGGGCGAATTCGCAGTCCGGGACGCGAAGTCCGACGAGGTCGTTGGAGGTCAGGTCCGCGGGCAGCCCTTCGCGTTTGGCAATGATGACCGTCAGCGCGCCGGGCCAGTACTTCGCCGCCAGACGCTTTGCCTTCGGCGGGAAGTCTTTCGCGACCTGATCCGCCTGTTCCGCGTCGCCCAAGAGAACGGCGATGGACTTCATCTGGGAGCGCTCTTTGATCTCGTACAGCCGTCCGATGGCGGCGGGATCGTGCACGAGGGCCGCGAATCCGTAAACGGTGTCGGTCGGAATGGCGGCCACGCCGCCCTTCTTCAAGACTTCCGCGGCGGCCTGCAGCGCCTGTTGATATTCACTTTCGGTTTCAATTTTCAGGATCGGTGTCATATCCGTTACTCCTCAATGCGCAGCAGCCGGGGCTGCCCGGCGAGATCCTTCATCACACGGATGTCCGCGTTCGGGAAATACGCCGCGGCGGTCTCCGCTGCCAATTGTTCCTGCCGGTACTCGATTTCGCAGAGCAGCAGGCTGCCGGTTTGAATTCTCGGCGCCAAGTCCGCGAAGAGCCGGCGGTAAAGTTCGAATCCGTCCGCCCCGCCGTCCAGCGCGGAAAGGGGCTCGAAGCGGGCCGCCTCAAGATCCCCGCAGGTCTCCGAAGGGATATACGGCAGATTCGCGCAGATCAACGCCGAACCGCCGCGCAGCGCGGAGGCAAGATCCCCGAGGACCGGGAAGAAGCGCTCCCCGCAGCCCAGATCGAGGGCATTCGCAACGGCCGTCTTCAATGCCTCACGCGAACGGTCCACAGCCGTCATCCGCAAATCGGGACGGTCGAGCAGCAGCGAAACGGCGATGCAGCCGGAGCCGGTGCCGATATCGTATCCCATCCGAATTTCCGGGTGCCGCTTCAGCCAGGCGGAGGCTTCCTCAACGAGCATCTCCGTCTCGGGACGCGGGATGAGGACGGCCGGGTTCACGCGGAACATGTGACCGTAGAATCCCCATTCGCCGAGGATGTACGGCAGCGGCGTCCCTTGTGAACGCCGGGCGGTGAGCTCCGCGAGCGCGGCGGACTGCTCCGCGGTGAGCTCGCGTTCCGGGTGGGTCAGCAGCGCGGAGCGGGAAACGCCGGCCGCCTTCTCAACGAGCAGCTGCGCCTCGAGCGGCGCTTCATCCGTCACGGATTCAAGCGCGGACCGCGTCCGGCGCAGCGCTTCGGATAGGTTCACGGATTTACTCCGCCTGGGCGAGGCTGAGGCGTTCCGCCTCGTCGCGGAGGATCAGTTCGTCAATGAAGACATCCAAGTCGCCGTTCATGACCCCCGCCAGGTTGAAAGAAGAGACGTTGATGCGGTGGTCGGTGACGCGGGACTGCGGATAGTTGTAGGTGCGGATCTTTTCCGAACGGTCGCCGGAGCCGATCATGGAACGGCGGGTGGCGTCCAATTCCTGCTGGCGCTTCTGCTGTTCCATATCGTAGAGGCGGGCGCGGAGGATGGACATGGCGCGGACCTTGTTCTGCAGCTGGGAACGCTCATCCTGGCAGGTGATGACCATGCCGGTCGGGATGTGGATGAGGCGGACAGCGGTGGAGTTCTTCTGAACGTTCTGGCCGCCCGCGCCCGCGGATTTATAGACTTCGATGCGGATGTCGGTTTCAGGGATCTGAATGTCGACGTCTTCCACTTCCGCGAGGACCGCGACGGTCACGGCGGAGGTCTGGATGCGGCCCTGCGATTCGGTGACCGGGACGCGCTGCACGCGGTGAGTGCCGGACTCGAACTTCAGGCGGGAGAAAGCGCCCTTGCCCTTGACGATGAAGGTGATTTCCTTGTAACCGCCGACGCCGATCTCATTTTCCTTGATGACCTCAATGTGCCAGCGTCGGTTTTCGGCGTAGTGGGAGTACATGCGGAAGAGGTCCGCGGCAAAGATCGCGGCTTCGTCGCCGCCCGTGCCGGCGCGGATTTCCACGATGACGTTTTTGGAGTCGCGGGGATCCTTCGGGATCAGCAGACTGCGGATCTCCGTCTCGAGTCCCTCAATGCGCGGCTTCAGCTCTTCAATTTCCATATCCGCGAGCTCGGCCATTTCCTTGTCGGGGCCGCCCTGCAGGGCTTTCGCGTCCTCAAGCTGAGACAGCGCGGTTTTGTATTCACGCCCTTTTTGAACGACCTCTTCAATGTCGGAGCGTTCTTTCATGAGTTCATTGACTTTCGCGTAATCGTCCACATTCTGTTCGATCAGCTGATTGATCTCGTTATACCGGGCTTCAATTGCGTTGATTTTTTCGAGCATAATACATCCATTCGGTAAAAGAATTTTTTCTTAAGTTTCTATTATAGCACAGGTGAGGTGAAGTTCGTAACTGTTTCACCGGAAACGGAAACTGTCGGCTTTATAATTACGTAGTGTTTTATATGGGTTTAAGAATGATCCCATGAAAGGATAAATTTGATGAAAAAACTGACTGCTATGCTTGTACTTCTCGCGGTCCTGATGACGGTCCTTTCCGTCAACGCGGGCGCCCCGACCGAGTACGCGATCCCCGAAGTCGGGACTGAAATCAACGGTTTCGTCGTGACCGACGTCTACGAGATGGAATCCATGGATGCCACCGCCGTGACGCTCGAACACGAGAAGACCGGTGCCACGCTGGTTTGGTTCGCCAATGACAGCACCTACCGTTCCTATCGTATTACTTTCCGCACCCCGGTTTACAACGACACGGGTCTTGCGCATGTCTTCGAACACGCCTCCCTGGGCGGCTCCGAGAAATACCCCGGCTCCAACCTGTTCTTCGAAATGATGAACAAGACCAGCAACCTTTATCTGAACGCCGGCACCTACCAGGCTGTCACCTCTTACCCGATGGCCTCCACTTCCGAAGAGCAGCTGAAGGTCTATCTTGACTACTACATGAACGGCGTTTTCAATCCGCTCGTCGTCAAAGACAAGCACGCCATGATGCGCGAAGCTTACCGCTATCAGCTCGAAGACGCTGATTCCGAGATCACCCTCGGCGGTATCGTCTACAGTGAAATGCTCGGCGCGCTCAACATCCAAAGCTGGGCCGGCTATAACCTGGTCAGAATGTTCTACAACGGCAGCTACGGCGCGGTTGTCTCCGGCGGCGATCCCGAATACATTCCGGATATGACCCTCGAAGACATTCAGAACTTCCATGAGACCTATTATCATCCGTCCAACTCCATGTCCGTCCTGACCGGCGATATCTACCTGCCGGACTTCCTCGCCCAGATCGACGGCGACTTCTTCTCCAAGTACGAGAAGCGCGACATTGAGATCGTGGATGACAAGACCACCGAACCCGAAGAAGGCTTCGTCTCCCAGACCTTTGAATACCCGGTCGAGAACGGCGCTTCCGCCGAGAACGCCGGCATCATCTACTATTCCTTCAAGGTCCCCGGCGGCACGATGGACGACGTCGTGATGAGCAACTACCTGTGCAGCTACCTCAGCAACAGCGCCTCCCCGTTCGGCCGCTTGATGGAAGAACGCATGCCGACCGCCAGCTACACGGTCACCAATCATGACTTCCTGCCCTCCGACATCATCTCCTTCGTCGCGGTCAATGTCAACGCCGAAGACGCCGACACCTTCAAGGGTATTGTCGACGAGGCGATTGCCGACCTGCTCACGAACGGTGCCGACGAGGAGATCCTGAAGTCCTTCATCGTCAGCAACCAGTTCACCACCCTGATCGGTCAGGACAGCCCGGACCTCTATTTCAACAACGGCGTTGTCGTCTCCTATTACTGGGGCGAGCTGAACGGCGATAAGGAAGCTTGGAAGACCGCCGATCATTTCGACGCTCACATCAGCGAAATCGTCACCAAAGAGTCCGTCGACGCGAAGCTGAAGGAATGGTTCTCCGACGTCAAGGTCTCCAGAATGGCTGTCACCATGCCGGTTCCGGGCCTGAAGGAAGAGAAGGACGCCGCGCTGAAGCAGAAGCTCGCCGACAAGAAGGCCGCGATGACCGAAGACGAGATCAACGAACTGATCGCCGAGACCAAGGAATTCAACGAATGGCAGGCCGCCAACTCCGAGATCACCATGGATCCTTCCATGAATGTTCTGACCGTCGACACCCTGCCGGAAGAATATCCCACCGCTGAAGTGACCGAGACCACCCTTGACGGCGCGCGTCTCATCACCGGTGAGCTGGACTCCGACCTGGTTTACATCAATATCATCACCGACGCCTCTGCCGTTCCGTATGAGATGCTGACCGCTTACAGCTTCATGGCGAGCGAACTCGGCACCCTCGGCACCGAGAAATACGCCAAAGCCGACCTGCCGGCCGCGAAGGCCTCCGTGGCTTACGACATGAGCATGGGCGCCGACACGCTCGAATACGACGACGGCACTTACGACCCGGTCTTCTCCGTCAAATGGTACGCCCTCGGCGAAACGCTTGAAGACAGCTTTGACATGGCGAGCGAGATCCTCTTCAACACGGACTTCAGCGCTCACGAAGACCTCCGCAATGACGCCGCGATGACCGCTTCTTATTATCCGCTTGTCGCGGAAAGCTACGGCATCCTGATCGCTCAGGAACTCGCGAATTCGCTTTATTCCGCCAACGGCCGTTATTCCAAGGCGCTCTCCGATGAGAATTTCCTCAACTACCTCAATCAGGTCAGCCAGATGAGCGACGAGGAACTCTCCGTTGTGGAATCCGACATGGAGAACATCCGCTCCATGGTCCTCAACAAGCGTAACCCGATCATCGTCGTCCTCGGCAACAGCGAGAATGTCGCGAAGGCGACCGAGCTTGCTACGAAGTTCCTGGATCAGTACGGCGACGCCGAGCTTGAATCCGTCAACTACGAAGAGAAGATCCCCGCGACCGACCCGCATACCGCTGTGGCGACCACCGACAGCGTTGTCTATAACGTTGTCGCCGCGAAGCTTTCCGACGCCGGTTTTGAACGCAGCGGCAAGCTGAATGTCATGAACAGCCTGATCACCGATAAGATCCTGCTGCCGGAACTCCGCTTCAACCGCAGCGCTTACGGCGCTTACGCCGCGAACATCAGCAAAGACGCGGTCATCATGTACACTTACCGTGACCCGAACCTGCGCACGACCTTCGACATTTACGCCACCGTCGGCGACACCCTGCGCGGTTACGCCGAGACCCTGACCGCCGAAGAGCTCGAGGGCTACATCATCTCCATCTACGGCGAAATGACCAGCCCCGCCGGCCCGATCTCGAAGATGCAGGAAGCTGTCAGCGATCAGCTCGTCGGCTTTGACACCGCCGCGTATACCATCCAGCGGATCAAGGACATCAAGGACTTCAAGGCCGAAGATATCGCTTACTACGCCCCGCTGTACGACGCCATGACCACCGCGGACGCTCCGCGCATCACCGTCGGCGCCAAGTCCATGGTTGAGGAAGCTTCCGACCTGTATTCCACCATCATCTATGATTACATGGGCACCGGCACCTCCTCAAGCTCCAACGAGATCATGGATGTCCTCATGAGCATGTCCAAGGAAGAACTTCGTGAGATGTTCGCCTCCATGGATAAGCAGGACCTCGCTTCCATCATGTCCTATGTGATGGACTGCTTCACCGATGAGAACGGCAACGTCGACATGGTTCAGGTGCTCTCCCTCTTCAATGAAGCGAAGAACGCCGGCTGGACCGATGAACAGATCCTCGCCGCGTCCGAATACCTCGAAGAGACCTCCGCGGCTGCCGCCGTTGAGGATGAAGCTGCCGTTGCTGAGGCTGAGGCCGAGGCCGTTGAAGAAGGCATCTCTCTTGACTCCCTCTTCGGCGATTTCTTCAGCAGCAGTGAGGAAATGCAGAGCCTGTACGACTACGTCGAAGCCGGCGAATACGAAGACGCCGTTGCGCTCCTGAGCGACGAGACTTCCTTCAACGCGCTGCTTGAAGGCCTGTTCGAATCCTATCTCTACTGGTTCAACTAAACGATTAACAAGAAAACAGCCCGGAAGTTCAAAAGCTTCCGGGCTGTTTTTATATTTGATTGCTTCAGATCAAACCGTAATGCCGCAGGGCAGCCGCGATCCCGCCCTCTTCCGGCTTCAGGGTGACGTAATCCGCAGCCGCGCGGACTTCTTCGGCGGCGATGCCCATGGCGACGCCGATTCCCGCGGCTTTCAGCATGGCGATGTCATTCTCCCCGTCGCCGAAGGCCATCGTCTGCTCGATGGTGATGCCCAGGTAATCGCAGACTTCACGGATGCCGGTATCCTTGCCGACGCCCTCGGGGATGAGGTCCACCAGCGGGCCTTTGGAATGGGTGACGAAGGTGTGCTTCATCACCGGCTCCAGGTATTTCAACTCGTCTTCCGGTGTGATGTATACGCAGGCCTTGATGATATGCGTGCGGTCCGGCTCGATCGGGCGCACATCCGGGACGCGGATGCCGACCACCGCGTTGAATTCCTTCACGAGGTCCGTGGCTTCGGTGATGTAGGTTTCATTGTTCAGCGTGTAATAAAGCGCGTAATGCCGTTCCGCGCAGACATCGCGGATGGCGATGAAGTCGTCCGCGTCCAGCGGGTGTTCCGTGATCATCGTGCCGTCGGTGAGGAAGCACTGCTGACCGTTCGAGTTGACAAAGCCGTCGAAGACGTCCACAAACCGATCGAGCGATCTGGACTCCGCGGGTACGGTGACGTCCCGTCCCGTGGCGATGAAAAGTTTATAACCCAGTTCATGGAGCTTTTTCAGCGCCGCCAGATCGTCCGGATGAATGGTGTGGTCGTGATAGTTGATCAGCGTCCCATCCACGTCGAAGAACAGCGCTTTGATATCCGGTTTTTCCATGGTGTTTCTCGAATTCCTGTCGTGTGTTATGATATATAATTAAATTGGCAATGAATGTTCATTATCCGAATGAATTTTACCCGAAAAACGAGCCGAACGGCGAAAGAGAGGAAGTATATGAAAGGCACATTGACATTGATCGGACATGCGTCCCTGAAGATCCACACCCCCTCGGATATCGTGATTTACATCGACCCGTATTATGAAGGGGATTACTCCGAACCCGCGGATATCATCCTCTCGACCCATGAGCACCATGACCACAACGCGGTCGACCTTCCCGCGCGGAAAGCGGACTGCACTGTCCTCCGTGTGGCGGATACGCTCAACCCCAACCTGACTTACAACCGCTACGAGATCAACGGCGTGCGGATCGATCCCGTCATCGGCGGCGGGAACAAGAACCACCACCCCGACA
Source organism: Anaerovoracaceae bacterium (assembly GCA_963600285.1). GTDB lineage: Bacteria > Chloroflexota > Anaerolineae > Anaerolineales > Anaerolineaceae > Flexilinea. The sequence goes on along the minus strand of CAVCBG010000004.1, from coordinate 241 downwards.
ACATGAACGGCTACCTCGTCAGCTTCGACGGCATCACCGTCTACCACGCCGGCGACACCGCGAAGATCCCGGAACTGGCATCCCTCGCCGGTCGGAAGATCGACTACGCCTTCTACCCCATTGACGGCGTCTATACCATGCCGCCGGAAGAAGCCACCGAGCTCGCGGACCTCATCGGCGCGAAGCACAACATCCCGATGCACTTCTTCGACGCCGATCCCATGAAGTTCACGCCGAAGAA
>CAVCBG010000003.1:0-18276 GCA_963600285.1 Anaerovoracaceae bacterium | reverse complement strand
AATTCTGCTCTGTTGGCATTTAATTCGGTAATATCGATAGGTGAACATTATGCGAATCGCGATGATCGGACATAAAAGAGTTCCTTCCAGAATCGGGGGCATTGAAGTTGTCGTCTCCGAGCTGTCTAAGCGTATGGCGGCGTGGAACCACTCCGTCATGATCTACAATCGATATTACGGCGGGGAGAAGCTCACCGAATGGGAAGGCTGCCAAATCAGCGAAGTCCCGACGCCGTCTCAGAAGAAGAAGTGGAGCGCGATGGTGTATTCGCTGCGGGCGACGCTGCGCGCGATCCGGCAGAATTACGACATCTTCCACTTCCACGCCGAGGGTCCCTGCGCGATGATCCCGCTCGCGAAGCTGCGCCACAAGACCTGCGTGGCGACCATTCACGGTCTGGACTGGCAGCGGGCGAAGTGGGGCGCGTTCGCGTCGTTTTACATCAAATTCGGCGAACGCATGGCCGCCAAACACGCCGACCGTATCATCGTCCTTTCCCGCGGGGTGCAGCAGTATTTCATGAATACCTACGGCCGAAAGACGACGTTCATCCCGAACGGTGTTGAGAAGCACGAACCCCGCGAGGCCAACCTGATCAAAGAGAAGTACGGCCTCGAGAAGGACGGCTACGTCCTCTTCCTCGCGCGCATCACGCCGGAGAAAGGCCTTCACTATCTGCTGGACGCCTACGCCCAGGTGATGACGGACCTTCCGCTCGTGGTCGCGGGCGCGTTGGAGCCGGAGACCGAGTATATTCAGAAGATCAAGCAGATGGCCGAGGCGGATTCGCGCGTGAAGCTGATCGGATTCGTCCAGGGCGAGCTGCTTGAGGAGCTTTATTCCAACTGCCGGCTGTACGTCCTCCCCAGTGAGGTCGAGGGCATGCCGATGAGCCTGCTTGAGGCGATGAGCTTCCGCGCGCCCTGCCTGGTGAGCGACATTCCGGAGAATAAGGACATCGTCCCGGACTACGCCTCGCTCTTCAACAGCTCCGACACCTATGACCTGAAAGAAAAGCTGATCAAGATCCTCTCCGCGCCGGTGAAGCGCTTCACCGAAGAGGAAGTAAACGAAATGCTGAAGAACTACGACTGGGATGAGATCACCCGCAAGACGCTCCAGGAGTATGTATCGGCAAGACATATCTAAATTCGCCCGTCGAAGCAGTATGAACGAAATTGGGCATTGATTGAAACAGAGAATATCGGACGGACGGAGAAACAATGGAAGAGACTAACTTAATGAACAAGAGCACCTACGACAATCTGAATCGCGTGGTGGACTTCTCGCAGGTCCTGCTGTCCTACCACACGGATGACTCCGTGCAGCACTTCGAGCAGGTGAAGACCTACACCAAGATCCTCATCACCTACTACAACCGTCTGTATCCCGAGAAGGCGATCGGCCGGGATGAGTTCGATTACATCCTGCTCGGCGCGGAACTTCACGACATCGGGAAAATCTCCATCGCCGATGAAATTCTGACCCGCAAAGACAAGCTGACCGAAGACGAATTCGAGAAAGTCAAGCAGCACACCGTCAACGGCGCGGGCATTATCAAGAGCCTCACCGACATCTATAAGCTCGGCGACGGCGGTCAGCTGATGCAGGACATCTGCATGTACCACCATGAACGCTACGACGGCAGCGGCTACCCCAAGGGACTGAAGGGCGACGAGATCCCCTTCCCGGCGCAGATCGTCTCCGTCGGTGAAGTCTACTCCGCCCTGACGGAAGAGAACTACCACGCCGCCATGACGCACGACGAGGCCATTGACGAGATCCTTTCGGGCAGATGCGGCGAGTTCAACCCGGTGCTGATGGAATGCCTGAAGTCCGCCTCCGGCGACCTTTCCGACGCGCTGTGCGTGAAGAACAACATGAAGCGCCTCGGCATCCTGCAGAAGCTGGATATCACCCACCGCTCCTTCTATTGGAAGGTCAAGCGCGCCTTCGACATTGTGTTCTCGCTGGCGGTGCTGATTCTGCTCTCCCCGCTTTACCTGCTGATCGGGCTCGCGATCGTCATTGACGACCCCAAGGGCGGGCCTTTCTATCAGCAGACGCGTTTGGGACGGCATCGGAAGCCGTTCGGGATGTATAAATTCCGCACCATGATCAAGGACGCCGACAAGATGCAGGCGGAGCTGATGAAGATGAACGAGAAGGACGGCCCGGTCTTCAAGATCGCGAAAGACCCGCGGATCACGCGCGTCGGCCATATCCTGCGCAAAACCGGTTTGGATGAGCTGCCGCAGTTCTTCAATGTCTTGAAGGGCGATATGTCCATCGTCGGCCCGCGTCCGCCGCTGCCGTACGAAGTCGCGCAATACTCCCGCTATGATGAGATCCGCCTCTCCGTCACGCCGGGCATCACCTGCACCTGGCAGATCCAGCCGAAGCGCGACTCCATCGCCTTCGACACCTGGATGGATATGGACGTCACCTACATCGCCACGCGTTCGCTCGGCAATGACATCATGATCATTTTGAAAACCATTCCGTCGATTCTGTTGAGAACGGGAAGCTAAAGGAGACTGAAGAGCTATGGTAATGAATGTCGTAACCGCAGTCGTAAGCCTGGCCTGTCAGCTGCTGATCAATTTCTGGCTGTCGCCGTATCTCGTCTCGCATATCGGGATCGAGGCGAACGGTTTCGTCTCGCTGGCGAATAACTTCGTCACCTACGCGAGCCTGATCGTTACGGCGTTGAACAGTATGGCGTCGCGCTTCATCACCATCGCGTACGCCCAAAAGGATATCAAGAAAGCCAACCTCTACTACAACTCGGTCTTCTGGGGCAACCTGATCATCGTGGCGGTGCTGCTGCTCCCCGCGTCGATCCTCTGCTTCTGGCCGGATAAGTTCATCACCGTCCCGACCAATCTGCTGAACGACGTGCGGATCCTCTTCGCGATGGTGTTCATCGCCTTCTTCCTCAAGACGGGCTTCCCGAACTGGGACTGCGGCACCTACGTCGCGAACCGTCTCGACCGTGACAACATCCCGAATATCATCATCCAGATCGTGCGCTGCGCCTTCCTGGTGCTGGCTTACACCCTGCTGAAGCCGCATGTTTACTACATCGGCATCGCGGGCGTTCTCGTCTGCGTGATGCAGCTGATCGTCGCCCACTGGAACATGCGCACCTTCGTGCCGGAGATGCGCGTCTCCTTCGGGAAGAACGGCATCCTCTGCTCGAAATCCGCGCTCACCGAACTCGTCGGCGCGGGCATCTGGAACTCCATCTCAAGCATCGGCAACATCCTCATCGACGGTGTGGATTTGCTCGTCTGCAACCTTCTGCTCGGCGCGACCCCGATGGGCATCGTCGCCGTCTCCAAGACCCTGCCCAGCTGCATCACCCAGTTCGCGAACAGCATCCGCTGGGCGTTCCTGCCGCAGCTGACCTTGAATTACGCCGCCGGGGACAAGGAAAAGACCGCGAAGGACATGCACATCTCCATGCGCGTCCTCTGCTTCATCGTGACCATCCCGCTCGCCATCATCATCGCGGTCGGAACGGACTTCTATAAACTGTGGATGCCGTCCCAGGATCCGCAGCTGCTTTACATCCTCTCGGTGCTGGCCTCCATCACCTTCGCCTTCACCGGCAGCAGCTACCTGCTGACGAATGTCTTCACCGTCACCAACACGGTCAAGGCGAACTCCATCGCCCGCATCATCACCGGCGTCATCTCCATCTGCGTCACGGTGGCGATCGCGAAATTCACGAATTACGGCATTTACGCTGTCGCCTGCGTCAGCTCGATCATGGGCATCCTGCGTGAGATCATCTTCACCCTGCCTTACGCGGCGAAGGCGCTCGGCTTCGACAAGCAGTTCTTTTTCAAGGAAATGCTCGCCAACATCATCTGCGCGGCCATTCTCTGCGCCGTCTGCTGCCTCATCCGCCGCTTCATGCCCGCGGGTACCTGGCTGCAGCTGGTGCTGACCTGCGCGGTCATGGGAGTCGTCTGCGTGGTGCTGAACTACTTCATCCTGTTCCGCAAGAACGAGCGGAGCACCGTCCTGAGCATGGTCCGCGCCAAGCTCAAGATCTGATGCCCGGAGCGGCGTGCCCGCTTCGCTGAGGAAATGATTATGAAGAAACGTTTGATCCTTTTATCCGTACTCATGGCGCTGCTGATCACGGCCGCGTCCGTGTATGCGGATGTCCCGAGCCCGGCCTTCTCCAGCTGCGAAATCTGGAACACCGGCGTGGTGAGCTTCAACCAGGATTCGGGATTCGGCACGACTGTGGCATCCACGCCGATGCTGCTCTATGCCGCGAAGGGGACGACGATTCAATTTCCCGAGGGCAGCTACGAGATCACGCTGACCTTTTACGACAAAGACGGGCTGTTCCTCTCCCAAAGCGAACAGACGGCGCCGACTTACACCGCCGCGGAGGACACGTATTACCGCGTTCAGCTCACCGGGGCGGAGGCGCTTTCCGAGGAGACGTTCAAGTCGCTGAACAGCTTCGCGCGCAAGAATTACACCGCCGCGGAGCAGTATCCCTCGACGTATGAGTCCACGAAGCTCATCAACAACACCTTCATGTTCTACCCCACAGGCGTCCAAGACGGCATCCTCGTCGGCGATGAGCTGTGGATGTTTGTTTCTTCCACGCTCGGCGGGAAGGAACAGATCATTTACAAAGTCAACCCGAAGACCGGCGAGGAATACGAAGCCGGCGCGCATGACCTCGGCCATTGCAACACGGTCGACTACCTCGAAGAGAACGACACCCTCGTCACGATTGAGAACCTCGGCAGCGGCGACTTCGCCCTGATCCTGTACGGCAATGTCTCGAAAGCCGACAAGCTGCTGATCGCGGGCGAAGACGCGATGATGATCAACTTCAGCTCCGCGGACGGAACCGACAGCAATATCAACGCCGTCTTCAAGGACGCCACGCATCTCTATTTCACCCTGACCTGCCGGTACGGCGCGCAGCTGCAGCTCATCGAGCTCGGCACCGGCGCGGAGGACCTCTCCCTTGAGGAGAACGGCGCGGGGACGTTCACGGAAGCGGACGAGGGCGCTTACAACGGCACGTTCCGCGTGGTGAAGGAATACACCGGCGCGCCGATCGGCGTTTCGCAGGGCATGTGCTGCGACGGTGAAGCCATCTACATGAGCCACGGACATTCGCGCCTGGCCATTCAGAAGATCACCGTGGATGACGTGCACGATACGTACACCATTGAACGTGAGTACGTCGTCGCGCATCCGAGTGAGACGAATAAATACTACAACTGCAAGATCGAGCCGGAGACCCTCGTCATCCGCGGCGGCGTGCTGTATTACGCCGCGCTGGAATCCGGCGGCCACCTGGGCGCGTTCGTCGGCAAGCTCTATCCGGACGCCTGCATCGGCGGGAGTTCATACGCGCTGCCGACGGAGGACGCCTTCAACACGGACGAGCTGACGATTGATTCGGATGTGTCGGGCGTTGTCTATGTGAACTGCATGCCGATCGAGTTCGAGAAAGAATGGGTCGGGCTTGTCCCCGGCGGTGAGACCATTGTCTATATTGAGACGGATGCCGAAGGCGGCAAATGGGTCCGCGACGGTTTGATCCTCTCCGAGGATAAGTCGCTGATCTTCAACCTGTATGAAGACATGCGCTTGGAGTATGTCCAATGACGGATGAGGCGGAGGAATGCAGACAGCAGTGACGCGGACGCGGGAACAGACCGACAGTCAGGATTTCGAGAAGAAACTCCTGAAGGTCGGCGTCGTCCTGTGCTTCTATATCGCGATGATGGGCGACCTTCCGGACCTGAACCGCAAAGTCGGCGGGGCTCCGAAAATCGTCTCGCTCGGCGTGGTCGGGATCATGCTGCTGCACTTCTTCATCACGGCCGACTTCAAACGCCTGAAGCGGGCATTCAGCTACGTCCCGCTGCTCTACTCGCTGGTGTTCGCGATTTTGATGTGGACGCTGATCGTCTGGGTGATGGACTTCACGGAGTTCTCATCCGTGAAGCGCGGTCTGTCGAAGATGCTTTACCAGATCATCGCCATGTCGAATGTCCTCGGCGCCTGTTACCTGATGGGCGCGGAGGCGGTTGACGGGCTTTTCACGGCGATGGTCCTCGCCAACGGCTCGATCATGCTTTACGAAGTCAAGGCCTTCGGCATCGCTTCGAGTATCTCGTCGCTGGTGACCTGCCTGATCACTTTCGGCAACATCGCGAGCGGCTTCATCAAGGAGCTCGAGCTGCACGACATCACCTTCACCTTCGGGCAGTGCATGATCTACTTCCTGCACTTCGCGCCGCGGGAAACCAAACCGCAGCGGGTGAAACGCTGGGTCTCGCTCGGCTTCTGTCTCTTCTTCATGCTGACAGGGCTGAAGCGCTCCACCTTCCCCGCCATCGCGATGGTGACGATCATCATCTGGTTCGTGCGGAAGCAGAAGCCGGAGCGGCGGATGGGCTGGATCATGTTCTGCGGCATCGGGGTGTTCTTGTTCGGCTTTGTGTATATCTGGTCGATCCGCAGCGGCGCCTTCGTCGCGCTGATGGATCTCCTCGGCGTGGACATGCTCGGCCGCGATGACCTGTGGAAGGCGACGGAACGTTACTACGAGCTCTCGCCGCTCTTCATGGGAAGGGGCTTCGAGGCGGTCGACGGGATTATTACGGATATGGTCAACCTCGGCCTGCTCGGGAAGCGCCTCCCCTTCCATAACGACTACCTCAAGGTATTCGTGGAGCTCGGCTTCGGCGGCTTCGCCATTTGGCTCGGGATTCAGACGATCGCCTACCCGATCTACTGGAACCGGCGCTTCGGCTCCGAGACGGCGCTGCTTTATATATCGATCTTTATGTTTATGGCGGTCACGTACATGACCGATAACACCGCGTTTTATTTCTGGTCGTCAACCGCGCTGCGTCTGCTGCCGATGGCGTTTTCCATGGGCGTGGTGAAGAAAGAGGAAGAGAAACACCGTTGGGTTCCGCCTACCGCGCAGAGCATCGCGGAGGATATGAGACTTGTCGAACTTGAGAGCGCGAAAAGCATATGAAAACAGACATCTTCAATTCCAATCGGCCGTTGGGCAAGATCGTCCACAAAGTCAAGCGGGTGCTGGACTACACGCGGGCGCTGTTCTTGTATTACCTGACGAAGCCCATCGCCTTCTTCGCGCGGAAGCTCTCCGCGGGGAACCGCAACGTCTGGCTCGTCTCCGAACGCGGCAACGACGCGCGGGACAACGGCTATTGGTTCTTCCGCTGGCTGCGGGAGGAGCATCCCGAACTCCGCGCCTATTATGTGATCGACTCCGACGCCGCGGATTACGGCAAGGTCAGCGGTCTCGGCGAGACCGTCCGCTTGGGCAGTCTGAAGCACTACTACCTCTATAACCTCGCCGACAATCTCGTCGGCACGCACGTACAGCCCGCCGCGCCGGACTCCATGATCTTCTACCGCCTCGGCGGCAAAGGCATCCTCGCGCACGGGAAGCAGATCTTCCTGCAGCACGGCGTGATCAAGGACAACATGGAGTGGATGCATTACCCGAAGCTCCGCGTCGACATTTTCGTCTGCGGCGCGAAGAAGGAATTCGAGTATATCGACTCCGTCTACGGCCACCCGAAGGGCGTCGCCCAATACCTCGGCCTCTGCCGCTTCGATCATCTGCTGACGGCCTCCGCGCCGAAGAAGCAGATCCTCGTCATGCCGACCTGGCGCGGGTATTACTATCCCAAGGGGAATGAGTTCCTCGGGACGGACTTTTACAAGTATTTTCAGAGCTTCCTCAGCGACCCGCGGCTGCTCGCCATGCTGAAGGAGCTGGATTATCAATTGATCTTCTACCCGCACATCGAGCTGCAGTCCGAGCTCGGCGCGTTCAAGAGCGAAGACGAACGGATCATCCTCGCCGACAGCGCCCATTACGATGTGCAGCAGCTGCTGATGGACTGCGAAGTGCTGATCACCGACTACTCCAGTGTGTATTTCGACGTCGGCTTCCTGCGCAAACCGGTGCTCTACTACCAGTTCGACGAGGAGGAGTTCCGCAAGATCCATTACAGTCAGGGGTATTTTGTCTACGACCGCGATGGATTCGGTCCGGTGTGCCGGGATGAGGAAAGCCTGATGAGCGAGCTGCTGAAGCTCGCCGACCGCGGCTTCAAGATCGACGAGGAGTATCTGCAAAAGGAGACAGACTGTTTCCCGCTGCATGACGCGAACAATTGCGAGCGGACTTATGACGCGATCCTCGCGCTGAAAAAGTGAGCGCGAAAGAGATAATAATATGAACTTTTTGACCGAACAGGACAAAGCATTCTTCGAAGCGTACCGCCCGATCCCGGAGACGAAGATCTTCTCCGAGGCGCCGGTGTACGTTCACGCCGAGCCGACGCTGGACGTCTCGATCGTCGTGCCGTGCTACAACGCGGCGGGCTGGCTGCGCGGATGCATGGACGCCCTGTGCGGTCAGGAGACGGCCTGCCGGTATGAGATCATTGCCGTCAATGACGGCTCGACCGACGGCACGCTTGACATTCTGAATGAATACGCGGCGAAGCAGCCCTGCCTGCGCGTGATCTCCCAGCCGAACGGCGGCCCCGGGAACGCGCGGAACGCGGGCACGCGTGAGGCGAAGGGACGGTATCTGCTCTTCGTGGATACGGATGACAGCGTCGGCGCGAATTACGTCGAGACGCTCTTCAAGGCCGCGGAGGGATCCCACGCGGATCTGGCCGGCTGCGGTTACCGTACCGTCACCCCGAACGGCACCGTCCTCAAGGAAGTCCGTCCGTCGGGCGCGGAGGACCGTTCGATCCTGATCGGCACGCCCTGGGCGAAGCTCTTCGCCCGCGGGCTCTTCGCGCACATCCTGTGGCCGGAGGGCATCCATTACGAAGATACGATCTTCGCCTGGCTGATCTTCCCCAAGGCGGAGCGGATCGTGACGACCGACGGCTGCCGTTACGACTACCTGAGCAACAGCGCCGGCATCACGCAGACCACGAAGCGGCAGCTCACCGCCCTGGACACGGTCTACATGACCGATAAGATCCTCGGCTGCGTGGATGAGATTACAGATGTACAGCTGCTCGCTGACCAATTTTATGTCAATCAGCTGCGGCTGAAGCAGCTGGAGAAGCCGCTGCGGAGACGGCTGTTCGAGATTCAAAGCAGATTCACGCGTGAACACGCGCCCGACGGCCTTGACACCATCAAGGAGAACCGTTCGTACGCGTCCGCGCTTTTGAACGGAAGCTTCACGGAGGCGGAGATATCCATGTTGATGGAGAAACCGCGGAAAGTGATCCGACTGATTTCTTCCAAATTGGGAGGGAAAGCATCGTGAGCGATAAAGCGAAAAAGAAAACCAAGGGGAAGTTCTGGCTGATCCTTTTATACATCCTGCTCGCGCTGGTGATTGCCGCGGGGTTATTCTACGTCTATATTGAGTACCACGCCCGCCATTTCGACACCGTCTTCTATCAGGTCGGGTCCTCCCAGGTCAGTGAGAACCTGCGGATCATCTTCATCACCGACCTGCATACGCGTGAATACGGCGAAGGGAACAGCGAACTGCTGTCGAAGGTCAAGATCCTCGACCCGGACCTGATCATCATCGGCGGCGACCTTGTCACCTATCCCGACACGAACTACGACAATATGATCGAGTTCTGCCGCAAGCTGATGACCATCGCGCCGGTTTACAGCGTCACCGGCAACCACGAGAACGAGTTGATGTACCTCGCGGGGGACAGTGACCTGATCGAGAAGTTCTCCGAGACCGGGATGGTCTTCTTGGATAACGCCGACGTCACGCTTGAGATCGGCAGCAACAAAGTCCAGCTCGTCGGCGTGAACGGCGGGGTGGACAGCTTCGACAAATACGGCGGGAAGGAAGAGATGGACTCCCTCGAGGAGCATTTCGACGGACTGCGGATCGTCATCGACCACGTCCCCTATGCCTTCGAGAAGAACCTCGCCGCGTATGACTTTGATTTGGGCCTCGCCGGGCACGTTCACGGCGGGATCATCCGTCTGCCGAAATTCGGCGGGCTGTACAGCTTCGACGAAGGGCTCTTCCCGACGTACACGAAGGGCAAGTATTACCTTGAGAACGGCGCGGAGCTGATCGTCAGCGCCGGTCTCGGCGATTCGTTCAAATATCCGATCCGCTTCAACAACAATCCGGAGTTGTCCGTGATCGATATCAACTGGTACTAAGTTTGGGGGCGATATTCTGTGATTCAATTTTTTGGAAAACTCAAAGCCAAAATATTGACCGACTGGATCAAGCGCTATGTCCGGGCGGCGATTGAGTGGTCATGGCGGAGGAAAGCCTATTTGGCCGGGCTCTTCGTCCTGTTCACGGCTGTTTTCTGCTGGGTGAGCTACACCGAGTCCATGCTCAGCACGCGGGTCACGATGTCCCTGAACTACGAACAGGCGGCCGAGGGCCAGAACCCGAATGAGACGCGTTTCAACATTTCCGAAATGCGGCAGTCGGAGGTCATGTCCAACGCCTTGAAGTACGCCGGTCTGCAGGATGTTTACACCCCCGAGGAACTCGCGACCTGCGTCTCCATCCGCCCGACGAACCGTTCCGGCAAGTCCTCCGGATACGTGACGACGTCCTATTCCATCACCTTCACCAACCGCATCGGCATGAAGGGCGTCTCCGTTGACGATATGCTGCAGCTGATCTGCAAGGCGTACAAGGACTGGTTCATGAGCAACTGCGCCGAGAACCAGAGCATCCTGCAGATCCGCGTCCCGGAACCCGGCAGCGAGGAATACCTGATCGAGGTGGACCAGCTCCGCATCCGCGCCGAGCAGCTGAGCAAATACGTCCGCAACCGCCTGAAGCAGGTGAAAAACTACACCGATACGGAGACCGGCGTCAGCTTCTCCTCCATCAAGCAGGATATCGACAATATCCTCTCCTACGACATTGAGAACCTGCAGGCTTACGTGCTTGAGAACGGCGTCGCCGAGGACAAGGCGAATATGCTCGCCATCCTCAAATACAAGCAGCAGCAGGATCAGCTCAAATACGATGAATACCTGGCCGGCTACACCGTGCGGAACGAGGGCGTCCGCATGTACGATGAGGCGATGAGCGCCATCGTCATGATCCCGACCATTGACACGACGAGTGAGTATTACATGTCCCGCACGAAGACCGCCATGGACGAGCTCGCCCGCCTCGCGGATGAGCAGCTGGTGGAGGCCACTTCCGTCGACAACACCATCCGCAACAATAAGTACATGATCCGGAAGCTCAGCACCGTCCAGCCCACGGCGGCGAACTTCGATAAGGTCGACGAGATGATTGCCGCGCTCTGCGACAAGCTGAACGAGACCGCGGAGACCTTGGAGAAGCTGGACACGCAGTATCTGCATTACCGCACGAAGGATTATATGTCCGTCGAGGGCGGCCGCCTTTCCTTCAAGGACCGCATTCATCCGTCGGACTCCGTGATCAAAGGCGCCGTTGCCGTGGTCGTCGTGATCCTCGCGCGGACGTTCTTCTTCATGACCAAAAAGGGCAAGCGTAAGGAGCAGCGTGGAACGGTATGAAAAAGTTTGAAATTTTACGCTACATCAAAAAATTCTCCGCGTTGATCCTGATCTTCGCGCTTGCCGGCGCGTATATGATCTACCGCTACGGCAAGAACAACCAGTCCTATACGGCCACCGCGGTGATTCAGTACACCAACAGCGAGGCGAGCTCCGGCCTGACCCCGAACGGCCAGGATATCAACGTCGAGGAGATCTTCAGCTCGACCGTCATCACCGAGGCCATGGAAGACCTCCACCTCAGCGGAACGGTGGACTACATCCGCTCGCGCTTCAACGTCCAGGAGATCGTCCCCGACGAACAGCAGCGCATCAACGACGCCTTGATTGAGAAGGGCGAGACGCCGGATTACCACGCCACCGAGTACAAAGTCACTTTCGTGGCGGACGGCACCAAGAGCGAGGATTACGCCCGCGATGTCGTGGACGCCGTGCTGCAGAATTACATGGCGTTTTACTCCGAGAAGTACATCGAGGAGAGCGTCATGCCGAACGCCATGCTTGAGATCGAGGGCAAGGATTACGACAGCCTCGAGACGGTTGAGATCCTTGAAGCCGCCACCACGCGAATGATCGGCTACCTCAGCGAGAAGGCGGAGAGCTACTCCGATATCAAGTCTTCGCGGACGGGCTACACCTTCGAGGACTTCTTCAACATCTATCAGCACATGTACGACTACGAGATCCCGCGGATCTACGCGCGGATCCTGACCTTCTCGGAAACGAAGGACAAGAAGGTCCTGGTCGACCGCCTGAACAACGACATTGAGACCGCGGACGTCAAGCTCGGCAATCTGAACGAACAGCTGGATAAGCTGAAGAGCCTGATTGATAACTACTCCGAGCGCAATAAGGCCGTGATCGACTATCACTACATGCGGGATAACGACGAGAACGGGACCGACTACATCATCAAGAACGTGGAGGACAACCGCGCGGGCGGGGACGTCGAGACGACGTACGACTCCCTGCTGAAGGAATACACGGATATCCGCCTGCAGGTCGAGCTCCTCAAGATCGAGCAGAACCACGACCGCTATCTCTTGCAGACGTTCAGCGCCTATGACGGCGTTCAGGGCGACTTCGAGGCCACGGATACATTGGTGACGGAATACGTCGAGGCGATGAAGAAATACAACACCCTCGTGCAGGCAACCGCCGAGGAGCTCAACGAGGTCCTCAGCGCGAAATACCTGAAGACGGTCTCGACCATCAATGTCAGCTCGAGCATCAACATCAAGCTCTACGTCGCGCTGGCGCTGGTCTTCTTCCTGATCGTCGGTGTGTTCGGCTCCATCGTCCTCGGCAGACTGATCGACTTCATCGATTACCTGCTCTACATCGATAAGCAGGTCAACCTCCCGAACAAGGCCAGCTGCGACCGCCAGATCGCGGACCTCGCGGAGTCGCTGCTGCCGGAGGATTACACCTTCCTGACGGTCAGCTTCACCGCCCTGCGCAAGCTGACGGAGAAATACGGACGCGCCGCGGGCGACAGAGTGCTGCTCGACTTCTCGAAGATCCTCAAGGAGTTCGGCACGAACTACGGCTTCGTCGGCTACAACGGCGGCGGTCAGTTCTTCGGCTTCTTCGAGGACTGCAACGTCACCAAGCTGGGCTACATCCTGAAGGCGCTTGAGAAGAACGTCGCCGAATACAACGCGGCGGAACCGGGTTATGAGATCGAATACACCTGCAATTACGCGAATTCAACCGCGGATGGGGTTTATGAAATCAGAGAGCTGATGCGCTTGGCGTTCAGCAAGAAAGACCGCCTCATCACTTTCCCCGATCCGGAGAAGGTGAATGAGTCCGAGAAAGCCGAGGAGAAAGCCGAGGCCGGAAAGGAAGATGCAGAGCATGAAAAGCCCGAAATTGAGTATAATCGTTCCCGTCTATAAGAGCGAGAAGACGATCCGCGCGTGCGTTGAGTCGATCCTGAATCAGACGTTTCGGGACGTGGAAGCGGTGGTCGTGGATGACGGTTCGCCGGACCGCTCCCGCGAGATCGTGATGGAGATGGCCGAGCAGGACGAACGGGTCCGCTTCTTCCCCGCGCCGCACGGCGGCGTGTCCTCCGCGCGCAACTACGGGATCGAGCACGCCTCCGGTGAATGGATCGCCTTCCTCGACAGCGACGACACGCTTGACATCCATCTCGCCGAACGCTTCATGGAGACGATCGCCGACGACCGGGTCATCTACTCCATCCTCTGGCCGGTGAACGCCGTTGACGCGGAGACGCCGGTGCTTGAGTCCGGACAGACGGTCAGGCGGAAGATCTCCCAATTCGCGGAGCCCATCCGCAACGGCTGGCAGGGCTACATCGGCGGGAAGTTCTTCCGCCGGGATATCCTGATGACCGCCAACGTCCGCTTCCGCTACGGCATCTCCTACGCCGAAGACACGCTCTTCGCCATGGACTATCTGCTCAACTGCGACCCCGCAGGGCTTGCCGTCCTCGGGAACATGAAGCTGTATTATTACAAGATCTCCGAAGGCGGCCTGCGCCTTTCGAACAAGAAGAAAACCACCCACCTGCAGCTGCTGCGCGACCAGTTGATCCGCTTCGGGCAGCGCGTCGACCTTTCGGACGGGGAGCGCAAATCCCTTTACGGCTGGTGGTACGCCCGCAAGCTTGAGACGGAGCTCGACGTCGCGGAAGGCCTCCCCACCATCGGGGAACGCTGGGACGCGGTCGCCGCGGCGATGAAGAACAAAGAGGGCGTCGCTTATCTGCGCACCCTGCCGGACAAGAGCGGCACGTACCTGCGCCTGCTGTGTACGGGCGACCACGTGCTCTACTTCGTGTACGCGGAGATCCGCCTCTACAAAAAGAAGAAAGCCGCCGAAAAGGAGACCTCCGCGAAATGAACGACTTGATCAGTGTCATCGTCCCGGTCTATAACGTCGAGGCCTACGTCGGCATGTGCGTGAAAAGCATCACGGAGCAGACGTACCAAAACCTTGAGATCCTCTTGGTCAATGACGGCTCCACGGACGGCTCGCTCGCGATCCTGAACGAAGCCGCGGCGTCCGATTCACGCATTACGGTGATCGACCAGGAAAACCGCGGTCTGTCGGGCGCGCGCAACGCGGGCATTGACCGGGCCAAGGGCGAATATTTCCTCTTCGTTGACAGCGACGACATCCTTGAACCGAACATGGCGGAGAAGCTGCATGAAGCCGTCCTCCGTACCGGGTCGAAGCTTGCCATCTGCAACCTTAAAGAATTGGACGACGAGACCGGCGCGGTCAGCCCGCGCGTCGTGATCACGGAAGAGAAGACCGCCGCCGGCACCGACATCATGCGGGAGAAGGCCTCCCACACGAACGAGATCACCTGGTGCATGGTGTCCAACAGGCTCTACCACCGCTCGATCTTCGACGAACTGCGCTTCCCGGAGCGCAAGCTCCACGAGGACGAATTCGTCTTCCACAAGGTCATGCGCCAATGCGAACGCGTCGTCTGCCTCCCCGACTGTCTGTATATCTACCGCAGACGCGCCGGCAGCATCATGACGACCAAATGGAAGATCTCCCGCTTCGACGGCATCGAGGCCCTGATGCTGCGCTGCGCCGACTATGTGCAAATGCCGGACTTCACGGAGCCGGCGCTCGCGACCTTCCTTGACGCGGCGTACATTTACGAGAAGTTCTACACGGCGAACCGCTTCGAGAACGCGGGCGAGTACGCGGAACGGATCGCGTACATTCAGACGCTGGCGGGGCCTTTGGCCAAGCAGCTGCGTCCGGCGGCGCCCTTGAAGGAACGTCATTGGCTGCGGCTGTACGAGAATGATATGTACGGCGGCATTGTCCGCAAAGTGAAATTCGCCGACATGAAACGCGGCTTGAAGAGTTTCTTCAAAAAGAACTGACGGATCAAACAAACAGAGAAACAGGCGGCAGTCATGAAAATATTGATGGTGAACAAATTCCTCTATCCCAAAGGCGGGGCGGAGACCTACGCCCTGACCCTCGGGCGTGTGCTGCAGGAACACGGGCACGAAGTGCAGTACTTCGGCCTGCGCAACGCGAAAAACACGGTCGGCAACCGCGTTGACGCGCTGGTGGACGACATGGACTTCTCGCAGGGCACGCTGAAGAACCTCAACGCGCCCTTCCGCATCATCTACAACGCCCAAGCGCGGCGCGAGATCCGCAAGGTGCTGGAGGACTTTCAGCCGGATATCGTCCACCTGAACAACATTCAATATCACCTGACGCCTTCCATTATCCTCGAGACGAACGCCTGGCGCGAACAGACCGGGCGCGATTGCAAGATCATCTACACCGCGCACGACTATCAGCTCGTCTGCCCGAGCCACGGCTTGTTTGACCGCAACATCAAGCCCTGCGAGCTCTGCCTCGACGGCCGCTACATTCACTGCCTGCAGACCAAGTGCCTGAAGAACTCGACGATGAAATCCCTGCTGGGGACGATTGACGGCTACTATTGGAAGCACAGCAAGGCGTATTCCTACGTGGATAAAATCATCTGCTGCAGCGGCTTCCTGAAAACGAAGCTCGACACCCAGCCGCAGTTCCGCGGGAAGACGATCGCCGTCCTCAACTTCAAGGACAAGGTGACGGTCGACAACGTTCAGAAGAAAGACTACATCCTCGAGTTCGGCAAGCTCTGCCCGGACAAAGGCACGGACACCTTGATCGAGGCCGCCAAGCGTATGCCGGAGCGGAAGTTCGTCTTCGCGGGCTACGGGCCGAGCAGCGAGCTGATGAAGGACATCCCGAATGTCGAATACGTCGGCTTCAAGTCCGGCGAGGAGCTTTACCGCCTGATCGCCGAAGCGGCGCTGAGCGTCTGCCCCTCCGAGTGGTACGAGAACTGCCCGCTCTCCGTCATCGAGTCCATCTCCCTCGGCACGCCGGTCGTCGGCTCCGCGATGGGCGGCATCCCCGAACTGGTCGACCCCGGCAAGACGGGTGAGCTCTTCGAGGCGGGGAATGTGGACGACCTGATGGCCGCCATTCGCAAGATCACGGCCGACCCGGAGACCCTCGCGGCTTATACCGCGAACTGCGCCGCGGCGGAGTTCGAGACTTCCGAGACGTATTACGAGAAGCTGATGGATATCTACACCAAAGGACGGGACGCATGATCAATGACCACTACCAAAATGTCGGGATGAAGGGCTTCTTCAAGCGTTACGGCGTGATCAACGGCCTGAAACGCGGCCTGTTCAACGGCTGCCCGATCCATATCGTGAAGGACTACGAGGTCCGCAAACTGCTGTGGCAGAAGCAGGCCCTCGGCACGATCCGCAAGTACGTGAAATACGCGGACGAGACCCCGGAAGGCCTCTCCTTCCCGGCGGAAAACGTCCCCGAAGATCCCGTCTGGGTCTACTGGAACACCGGCTTCGAGACCGCGCCGGACATTGTCCGCGCCTGTCTCCGCTCGATCGAACAGTACGCCGGGCGTCCGGTCATCCGCCTGAGCGAGGAGAACATCGGCGAGTACCTCGTCCTGCCTTCCGAGATCACGGAAAAGATTGACCGGGGCAATATCTCCATCGCCGCCTATTCCGACCTGATGCGCTTCTCCCTGCTCGAGCATTACGGGGGCTCATGGATCGACGCCACGGTCCTGCTGACGGGCCCGATTCAGGAAGAGATTTTGTCGGCGGACTTCTTCGCCCTGCAGAATTCGCTCTGCCTGATCGACAACCCGGTGCTCTATCCCGCCTGGTTCCTGCGCGCGAAGCCGGGGAATGAGATCATCCGCCGGACGCGGAACATTGCCTTCGCCTACTGGAAGCGCAACAGCCACGTCATTGAATACCTGCTGCCGAACCTGATCCTGACGGAGGTCATTCATAACAGCGGGGAGGAAGCCAAGATCCCCTACATGAACACAGACTACTCCGAGCGCATGGTCCGCTGTATCGCGGATCCGTACGACGAAAAGGCCTTCCGCTGGCTCTGTTCCCTGACGAACATTCACAAGCTGACGTATAAATTCGACAGCGCGATCGCGGCGGAAGATAATTTGTACACACACATCATAAAAAACGAGAAAGGTGACGCTGAGGAATAGAAGTTATGATTCCCCACATCATTCATTACTGTTGGTTCGGCGGCAAAAAACTGCCGCGGACGGCGCGGAAATGCATCCGCAGTTGGAAAAAGTACTGCCCCGGCTGGGAGATCCGCCGCTGGGACGAGACGAATGTCGACCTTGACAGCCATCCGTTTTTGAAAGAAGCGCTGGAGGCCGGCAAGTACGCCTTTGCGACGGACATCGTCCGCCTGCAGGTCTTGCTGAAGTACGGCGGCATCTACATGGATACCGACGTCGAGCTGATCCGCCCGTTGGATGACCTGATGACGGGGGAGGGCTTCATGGGCTTCGAACCCGCCCGCCACGGCGACGTTCTTGTCGCGACGGGACTCGGCTGCGCCGCAGTTCCCGAACAGCGGCTGATCAAGATGCTCTTGGCCGACTA
The DNA here is from genome assembly GCA_963600285.1 of Anaerovoracaceae bacterium. GTDB lineage: Bacteria > Chloroflexota > Anaerolineae > Anaerolineales > Anaerolineaceae > Flexilinea. Next base: position 234 of record CAVCBG010000003.1, on the reverse strand, counting down.
CGACGGCGCGCATTTCCGCAAGGAAGACGGAAGTTACGACGTCACGGCCTGCACGACGCGGAACACGGAGTTCCTCAAGACCCTCGGCCTGCGCACGGACAACACCGAGCAGACCATCCTCGGCATCCGCATCCTCCCGAGCGAATACCTCTGCCCGAAGAACACCTTCACCGGCGAAACGCACATCACCCCGAACACGCACAGCATCCACCACTACGCCATGTCGTGGCTGAC
>CAVCBG010000002.1:0-19737 GCA_963600285.1 Anaerovoracaceae bacterium | reverse complement strand
CTCCTGAGCTTCGCGCACCTGCAGCTCACCGCCTCCGGTCTGATTCAATTTTAAAATCAACGGCATATTCCCATCCGTCCCGAATTATCGAATATAATGAATAACATGAATAGGCATGTCTCCCGAATTATCCCGGTGTTGGCTCTTCTCGCGCTGAGCCTGGCTTTATGCGCCTGCGACTCGCGGCGGAACCAGATCCTCAGCAATCTGATCAGCTCACCGACCGTCACATTCACGCCCGAACCGCCGACCGCGACCCCGACCGCGGTTCCGACAAAAACCCCGGTCCCGACGCCGACGACCTCCCCGATTGAATCCATGGAAGAGCTGCGGATCGGCGACTTCGACATGGCGCACAAGGATATCAGCGAACGCGTTGAGAGCGCCGAGAACGCGCTTGAGGAACTGCAAGCCGAAGCCGACCGCATCGAGCTGAATTACGCGCAGGAAGAATATTCCGCCTGCGTCAGCCACGCGAACGGCCTTTCCGAATACACGGAGAACCCCACCGACGAGGAGAAAGCCGTGCTCGCGAAGGCTTATTACATCGCCGCGCAGTGCGCCTCCGAAGAGAGCCGTTACAAGACGGAGATCGACTTCCTCACGAATTACCTCGGCTATCGAAGCGACTCCCCCATCAATGCGGACATCTATTACCAAATCGCCTACGCTTATCAAAACCTCGGCGACGATGAGCTTTTCCGTCAGAACATTGATAAGATGAAGGAGCTCGATCCCGACGCCGCGGGGGATTACATTGAGCTTGATTACGCCCTGTCCTATGACGACACGGACAAAGACAAGGAAGCCGTGCTGCTGCTCGCGCTGTTTGACGAGACCACGGACGACAACATCCGCGCCGCGATTGACTACTCTCTCGGCAGCATCTACGACGCGCAGGGACGCCGCGAACAGGTCATCTCGCGTTATCAGGAAGTCGTCAACAACTATCCGCAATCTTATTACGCCTACCTCGCGCTGCTCTGGCTGATCGACAATAATCAGACCGTCAGCGACTACCAGCGCGGGCTGATCAACTACTACGTCGGGCAGTATTCCCTCGCGAACGACGCCTTCCGCCGCTATATCAAGTCCGAACCCGGCAACGACGGCTCCTCTTGGTATTTCATCGGCCTCTGCAATGAATATCTCGCCGAATACGACGAGGCCGTCACCGCCTTCCAAAAGCTGATCGACGATTACCCCGAAAACAAATACTACGTCTCCGCCTGGGACGAGATGGCTTACGTCCAATGGGCGTACCAAAGCAAGCACAAGAAAGCCGCGGAAACGCTGCTCGATTACGTCAAGCTCCACCCGGATCAGCCGGACGCGGCGTCCTTCATCTATGAAGCCGGGCGCATCCTTGAACGCGGCAATTACCTCTCCGACGCGGCGAAGCAATGGAGCCGCCTCATCGACGAATACCCGCTCTACGAACAGAGCCGCGACGCCCTGTTCAACGCGGCGATTGCCTATTACCGCATCACGGATTACGAATCCGCGCTGTCGCTGCTGAACCGGCTGCTGATCGTCAGCGCCGTTCCCGAAGACCAGGCGCAGGCCAATCTCTGGATCGCGAAGATTTACGAGAAGAAGAAAGATAACTACAATTACCGCAAATACCTCGAGAAAGCCGCGGAGCAGTCGCAGACGGGGTACTATTCCCTGCGTGCGGCCGAGCTGCTGGAAGGCAAGGATTACATGGAGTCCCCGTCGTCCTTCTCGTTCGATGTGGATTTCGAGGGCGAGAAGCAGATCGCCGATCAGTGGCTGATGCTGACATTCAGCCTGACCGAGAACGCGCTGACCGACGGCTCGACTTACATGATCATGGATGATTACAAGCAGGGCGTTGAGTATTACACCCTCGGCCAATATCAGCAGGCGGTGATCTGCTTTGACAACGTCCGCGAAGCTTTGGTCGGCCTGCCGGCGCAGGAATACGTGTTCCTGAATGAGATGTACGAGAAGGGCCTCTACCGCGAATGCGCGCTGCTCAGCCGCCAGATCCTCTCCGACGCCGGGCTGCATGAGGACGACCGCACGATGGAAGTCCCGAATTACTTCAATCATATGCGCTTCGGTCCCTGGTACCGCTATTACGTGGAGGAATCCGCCTCGATGTATAACATCTCGCCCGCGATCCTTTACGCGGTCATGAAGCAGGAAAGCATGTATAACCCGTGGTCGGGTTCCTCCGCGGGCGCCCGCGGCTTGATGCAGATCATGCCGGAGACCGGCGAGGAGATCAATAAATCCCTGAACTGGCCGAAAGACTACACCGATTCGGATCTTTACCGCGTCCCGGTCGCGGTCAACTACGGCGCGTCGTACCTTTCCCGCATGAATACGTACTTCGACGGCTCAAACATCGCCATGATCTCCGCCTACAACGGCGGTTCCGGCAACACGCTCAAATGGCAGGCCGCCGCGGGCGACGACCCCGACCTGCTCTATGAAGTGATCCGCTTCAGCGAGACGCGGAACTACATCCATAATGTCTATGTCAATGAAAAGATTTATGAATGGCTTTACGCGGACGCTCTTTAACCTCGCGCTGCTGACCGCGGTCCTGTGCCTCTCCGCGTGTAACCTTCCGTCCGCCTCAACCGGATATGTCCTGCCGTCCCCGACGGAAAGCTCCGTCCTGTGGGATCTGACCTCGAACTATTCGACGAACGGCATCGCCCCGGACCTCGCGGGCGGATCCGTCTCCGTTCAGCGCACGCCGACGCCGCAGCTTTATTCCTCCATTGATTTCAACGCGGCCTTCAATTCCTCCGTGCCGGTCTCCGCGGCGCAGGTATCCTCCGACGCTGCCGCGGCTTCATCCGCGGCCTCCGTTTCCGTCTCGAGCGGAGAGGACAGCGCGGCCTGGCTGTACTTCGACCCGGTGGAATACTCCACGGGCAGCATCACCACCCTTTACGCCGCGTTTCAGAACAACGGCAGCAGTACGTGGACTTCGGATTATTCGCTGGAGTTCTTCGCGGGGAAGAACCCCGCCGGCAATGCCGACCTCACCCTGAACGCGTCCGCCGCGCCGGGGGAGAAGGCGACGTTCGAAATTCCGATCACCATCTCCGACAGCAGCTGGAAATCCTGCTGGCAGGTCCGCAACAGCGCGGGCGAAGCCTTCTATGAATTCTGCTACAACCATGGCGACGGAACCAATTCGACGGATTCGTCATCCGGCTCAAGCGAATCGTCTTCCGGCAGCTCGGATGACAGCGGCGTGTTTTACGCCTTCGTCAAGACGGAAGGCTCCGCGCCCGCACGTTACGCCAGCGATGAACAGGCCGCGTCCTTCTCATCCATCAGCCCCGCCGACGGGAACACCTTCTGCGCCTATGACCACACGGAGAACGTCTCCGTCACCTTCACGAATGAAGGCAGCGAAGCCTGGGATTCGTCCTACACGCTGAATTTCTACTCCGGCTACAACTGGTTCCACACCACGTCCGTTTCCGTCCCGGGAACGGTAGAACCCGGCGAAAGCTGTACCTTCACCATGCCGATGGAGATTTTCGAGGATAACGACAATTGGGTGACCTGCTGGTATCTCGCGACGCCGGACGGCAATAACCTCGCGGATTTCTGTTTCAACTATCACACCCGCGGGTGCTGAAAATAAAAAGAGGAGGCTCGGTTTGAGTCTCCTCTTTTTCATCCGCGAATTTACTCGGCGGTCTTCATTTTATTGATGTCGTTCAGGCGGTTCAGCGCTTCGTACAGCGTGGAGTCCTTCTTCGCGTAATGCAGGCGGACAATGCCTTCGCCGCCTTCACGGAAGAACGAGCTGCCCGGAACCGCGGCGACGCCGATGCGGCGGGTCATCTCTTCGCAGAACTCGAGGTCGTTCTGTCCCGGGCGCATGTAGGGGCGGATGTCGGCGAGGACGAAATAAGTGCCCTGCGGCTCGGTGAACGGGATGCCGATGGAGCGCATGCCGGAGCAGAAGATGTCCTTCATGTGGGCGTAATGCTGTTGGAACTCAACATAGTAGGAATCCGGGAATTCCAAGCCGACGACAGCGGCTTCCATCAAGGGAGACGGGCAGCCGACGGTGTTGAAGTCATGATACTGCTTGATGCGGTTCATGATCGGTTCCGGGGCGATCGCGTAGCCCAAGCGCCAGCCGGTGACGGAATACGTCTTCGAGAGGCTGGAGCAGCTGACCGTGCGCTCCCACATGCCGGGGAGGCTGTTCATGTAGGTATGGACGTTGTCGTCGTAGATGATGTGTTCGTAGACCTCATCCATGATGGCGAAGACGTCGTACTTCTGACAGAGCTGGGCGATGAATTCCAGCTCCGCGCGGGTGAAGACCTTGCCGGACGGGTTGGACGGGTTGCAGATGAGGATGGCCTTCGGATCCTGCTTGAAAGCGTCTTCCAAAACAGCGGGATCGAAATTGTATTCCGGCGGCACGAGCGGGACGAAGATCGGTTCGCAGCCGGCCATAATGGTCTGCGCCTTGTAGTTCTCGAAATAAGGCGAGAAGATGATGATCTTGTCGCCGGGGTTCGTCAGCGCGAAGATGGTGTCCACCATTGCCTCGGTGGAGCCGATCGTCGCGACGACTTCGGTCTCCGGGTTCAGCGTGCGGCCCATCCATTTCCCGCACTTCTTGCAGAGCGCCTGTCGGAAGTTCGGGGCGCCCATCGTGATCGGATACTGATGCGGGCCGATCTGGCTGATCTCTTCAAGACGGTCGGTCATCTCTTTCGGCGGGTTGAAATCCGGGAATCCCTGGGCAAGGTTGATCGCGTTATTGGCGATGGCGACGCGTGTCATTCGGCGGATCACGGAATCCGTGAATCTACTGTTCTTCGTACTCATTTCTTTCATAGCTGCACTTCCTTGAGATCCGATCAACATCAATCAAAATATGTGATTGATCGTGAATAGTTGGATAAAGATTTTTTTATTATAGTTATTTTTCACCCCGCACGGACTGCGAACCGCGTTTTTTAATACATTGAAGATATTTCAGGCATAATGAGCGAACTTCAAACATTTTCGCTTTTTCCTGTTATAATTGCAAGGTCAGAATTTTTTCAAATTTTGCGTTGAATAAGATGTTGTTAGGAGCAGGGAATGAGTAATATCGATCCAAAGAAACTATTTCTGGGCAAATTATACGACTCGGACAACAAAGTCACCGATGAGAAGATGTTTTACGATCCGGCGGACTTGAACACCCACTGCATCATCACCGGCATGACCGGTTCCGGCAAGACCGGCCTCGGCATCCTGATGCTTGAGGAAATCGCGCTGAAGAAGATCCCGGCGATCATCATTGACCCGAAGGGCGATCTTACCAACCTGCTGCTTCACTTTGAGGATATGAAAGGCGCCGATATCGAGCCTTGGCTCGATGCCGAAGCCGCTGTCCGCGAAGGGAAAGAGCTCCGCGACTTCGCGGATGAGAAGGCTGCCGCCTGGGTTGAGGGTCAGAAGCAATGGGGTTACACCAACGAAGATATCCGCGCGCTTTCGGATGTCGACTACACCGTCTTCACGCCCGGCTCCACCATCGGCAACCCGATCAACATCATGGCCTCCTTCGCCGCGCCGGATGAGGATTACATCACCGACGAGGAAAGCACCCGCGAGGAGATCTCCACCTCCGTCACCGCGCTGCTCGGCCTGCTCGGCTATACCAACATCGACCCGCTGAAGAGCCGCGAACACATTCTGCTTTCCAACATCATCGAGCACTATTGGAGCATCGGCAAGTCGGTCTCCCTCGTTGACCTCATCAACGCTGTCAATGAACCGCCGTTCGACACCCTCGGCGCGCTCCCGATCGACAAGCTTTACCCGGCGAAGGACCGCTTCTCCCTGGCGATGCTCATCAACAACGTCCTCGCCTCCCCGACTTTCAAGTCCTGGAACGAAGGCCCGAGCCTTGACATCGCGAGCCTGATCAAGAACAAGGACGGCAAGCCGCGCTTCAATATCTTCTACCTGCAGCACCTCAGCGACCAGGAAAAGATGTTCTTCGTGACCATGCTTTATTCCCAGGTCGAGTCCTGGATGCGCACGCAGACCGGCACCGGCAACCTGCGTCTGGCGGTCTACTTCGATGAAATGGCCGGCTACGTCCCGCCGACTTCGAACCCGTCTTCCAAGAATGTCATCATGCGCATGATGAAGCAGGCCCGCGCCTACGGCGTCGGTCTCATTCTCGCCACGCAGAACCCGGTCGACATTGATTACAAGGGCCTCTCCAACGCGGGCACTTGGTTCATCGGCCGTCTGCAGACCGAACAGGACAAGAACCGCCTGCTCGACGGTTTGACCACCACCGACGGCAGCATCAACCGTTCCGACGCGGATAAACTGATCTCGCAGCTGAAGAAGCGCGCGTTCCTCTGCATGAACGTCCACGAATCCGGCTTGAAGGTCATGACCACCCGCTGGACGCTGAACTACCTCGCCGGCCCGTTGACCCGCAACCTGATCCCGAAGCTCTATTCCCTCGGCCTCAGCGGCACTTACTCTGCCGATGACGCCAAGGCAGCGAAGATTGCCGCCGCGAAAGACTACGCCGAGGAAGAGGAAGAAACTGTTGATGAAGCCGTTTTGGAAGAAGGGACCGTCCTTCCCGAAAACGCCGAAGAAAGCAATGCTGAAGACAGCAATAATGAGGAGAATGTAACCATGGAAGAAACCAACAACGAAGGCAAGCGTCCTGAAATCGCCGCCACCATCAACGAGTACTTTATGCCGACCTCCGGCCGTCCCGAAGGCACGATCACTTACATCCCGTCCTGGATCGCTCAGGCCGAGGTTCGCGCGGAAAAGGAAAAGTACAGCTTCTCCCTGCGCACTCAGAAGGCGTATGAAATCGAGGACGAGAACATCCGCGGTACTTCTATCCGCTGGGATGACTACGCCATCGACCCGCTTGACCTCGACGCGCTGATGAACAGACCGGAAGACGACGAAGCCGTCTACCAGACCCCGCCGGCTTGGATGATGGACGCGAAGCTCGCGAAGACCTACGAATCCGATTTCGTTGATTACCTCTACCGCGACGCCAGCATCATGGTCCTCGCGAATGAGAAACTCGGCGTCTTCGCCGACAGCGACGACACCGAAGCCGATTTCGACACGAAGTGCCGCGAAAAGATCGACGCCTCCGTCGAAGCCGAAATTGAGAAGATCAGCAAGACCTACAACGCCAAGCTTGAAAAGCTCAACAACAAGCTCGAGAAGGCCCAGCTCGTCGTCGAGGAGAAATCCTCTCAGCTCAAGCAGAAGGGCGTCCAGACCGGCGTCGCCGCTGTTGAACTCCTTGTCGGCCTCTTCGGCGGCGGGCGCAAGCGCTCCGCTTCCACCTCCGTCAACAAGGGCAGCCAGACCATCAACGCGAAGTCCGCTCTCGAAAAGGCGCAGCTTGATGTCGAGAACCTGAATGAAGATATTCAGACCGTGAAGGATGAACTCGAAGCCAAGACCGAAGAGGTCAAGGAAAAGTGGGAATCCCTGCTTGACGCCAAGAAGGAAGTCAAGATCACCGTCGCCAAGAAAGACATTTTCGTCGACGCTTTCGGTATCTGCTGGATGCCGTACTGCATGAACGAAAACGGCAAACTGGTCAAAGCTTATTAATTCCTAAGCCCCCGAGAACCGGGCATACCGAAAATATGCCCGGTTTTATTTTTGCGCAGAAGTCATGTATACATATCTTCCGGCAGCAGCCGTTCCCCCGACAGATGAACAGAGCCGTGAGCTCCGCAGCTTCCTCAAGAAGCGCAAGATCTCTTATCTCACCCACTTCACGCGGATCGAGAATGTGCGCTCTATTCTCCGTTACGGGATCCTGCCGCGGGCGGTCGTTCAAGGCAACAAGGCAATGACTTCCGCGAAGGTATACGACCGCGGGCTGCCGAGTCCATGGACGCGGCTGGTTCCGTTCAATCTCTCGCTGCCGGATTACAAGCTCTTCTCCGAGCTTGAGGGCACCGACCTGAGCCATTGCGCCGTTCTGCTCATCGACGCGAAAGTGATCTGCGATTTTCCGTTTTACTTCTTCACGGACCGCGCCGCGGAGTTCATCAACGCCGCGCCCATGCCGAATATGTTCCTGACGGAAGGGACGCGGGTCAAGGACTTCAAGGCGCTGTTCGAGGACGCGGGGGAGGTCAAGCGCGATACGCTGGACCTGGAGAGTTTCTATCCCACCAACCCGCGGAGCGAGCTCCTCAGCTTCTTCCCCGTCCCGCCGTCGTACATCCGGCAGGTCTGCTTCATGAACGAATACAAGTTCAATCAATGGTTCCTGCACAACACGGAGTTCACCCTGAGCGTGAAGGCCAAAGACTTCTGGGCCTGCGGGATTCAATACTTCTCACCGCGTTACGACTCCGCCGCGTGGAAAACCCGCGGCAGCCGTTCCGTGAAATGAACCGTTCAGCGGTTATAATTAATTTATCAGTTCAGCTATTTTAGGAGGGTTCCTATGTCCATCGTATGCAGCGGTTCGGTCGCCTTTGACTATTTGATGAAATTCCCCGGCTATTTCAAGGATCACATCATCCCCGATAAGCTGGATAAAATCAGCCTTTCATTCCTTGTCGATGAAATGACGCGCCGACCCGGCGGCACCGCGACGAACATCTGCTACAGCCTCGCGCTGCTCAAGCAGAAGCCGTACCTCTTCGCGGCTGTCGGTGAAGACTTTGAGGAATACCGCGAACGCCTGGTCGCTTCCGGCGTGAACTGCGACTACGCGAAAGTCATCCCCGGCAAGTTCACGGCGTCCTGCTTCATCAATACCGACATCTCGAACTCCCAAATCGTCTCCTTCTATACCGGCGCGATGGCGAACTCCGGCGAGCTGCAGCTCTCGGATGTGATTGACGCCGGCGTCTCGGTTGACCTTTTCCTCATCTCACCGTCCGACCCGCGGGCGATGATCGACTACGTCCGCCAGTGCGAGGAAGACAGCATCCCTTACGCCTTCGACCCCTCGCAGCAGCTCGTCCGCATGACCAAGGACATGATCCGAACCGGCATCCGCGGCGCGAAATTCCTCTTCTGCAATGAGTACGAATACGATCTGATCAAAAAGCACGGCGAATTCACGGACAAGGACATTCAGGACTTGGTTTACTGCCGCGTCACGACGCGCGGGAAGAGCGGCGCCGTCATCAATGTTGAGGGCAAAGAGTACAAGGTCCCGGTCTATCCCGCCCGCCGCAGAGCGGATCCCACCGGCGTCGGCGATGCCTTCCGCTCCGGCTTCCTCTCCGGATACATGCACGGACTGGATTGGGAAACCTGCGGCCGCATGGGCGCGCTGGCGTCGACCTACGTTCTTGAACAGAACGGTCCGCAGTCCCATAAATACACGCCGAAGCAGTTCGTGGACCGCTACCGCAAGGTCTGGGACGATCAAGGCGCGTTGGATCAGTTCCTCGAGGACTGATTCCCTCATCAAGAAAAAAACAGAGGAGATGATCAAATCTCCTCCGTTTTTTTATCCCATCAGGAAAGATTTCTCCTTCGGGTTGATGTCAATCCGCTCGCGGGTCATGTTGTCGATTCGGATCGGCTCGGTCCGGTTCAGTCCGGCGAGCACCGCCTCGATATCCTCCGGCAGCCCCTGCATCTCCGCGCAGACGGTGCCGTCATCTTCATTCTCGGCCCAGCCGGTGACATGATATTTGTTCGCGAAGCCCTTCGCGGTGAAACGGAAGCCGACGCCCTGAACGCGTCCCTCGAAGACGAAGCGTTCGCGAACGGTTCCCGCCGGCAGGTCCATATTGATTTTTCGGATAATTCCGGCCATATTCCATCTCCTTTCCCTCAACGGCATCCGCCGTATCATTCGTACTGTTTTCGGGAATTATATCACGGCGTTCGTTTTTGACATAAAGCGGTGTGAATTGATTTACGTATGTGAAATATGGGTGTAAAATATTCATTACCGATTCAGTAAGAAGGAGTTTTCGTAATGCAAAGTTTTGAATATGTAATCAAAGATCCCATCGGCCTCCATGCCCGCCCCGCCGGCCTTCTTGCCAAAGAAGCCAAGAAATACCAGAGCAAGATCACGCTCAGCTGCAACGGCAAAACCGCCGAAGCCGCCCGCCTGATCGGGATCATGGGTCTCGGTGTCAAGAACGGTCAGACCGTCGCCATCACCGTTGAAGGCCCGGATGAAGAAACCACCGCCGCCGCGATCAAGGAATTCTTCGAAACCAATCTCTAAACCCGACCTTTTTATACGCCGCTCGATTTTCCGGGCGGCGTATTTTTATTTAACCGCGTCCGTGGAAAGTGCCGAAGGATTTACAAAATTCATTCCCCGAACCCGGCGGGATGCGGTACAATTATTGTGTATTTCCCGGCAGAAGACGCGAAACTCGTTTTCAATTTCGCGCGGAGAAATAATTGTTATTCTAAAAGGAGATTTTCCCAAATGATCACGATCCAGGGTAAGGGCGTATCCGCCGGCATCGGCATCGGCCCTCTTTATTTCTTCAAACGCGGCAAAATTGAGATCACGCACGACACCGTCAACGACACCGAGAAAGAATGGGAGCGCTTCAAGGCCGCGCAGGCGCACGCGATTGAGCAGCTCAATGACCTCGCGGAGAAAGCCCGCGTTGAGGCAGGCGACGACGCCGCCCAGCTTTTCGAGACGCACGCCATGATGGCGGAGGATCTCGATTACGAAGAGGCGATTGAAGGCCTGATCAAAGACGACAGCCTCAACGCCGCCGCCGCTGTCTCCGAAGTCTCCGCGCAGTTCCAGGAAATGTTCGCCACCATGGAAGACACCTACATGCAGGCCCGCGCCGCGGACGTGAAGGACGTCTCCAACCGCATTCTCGGCATCCTCTGCGGCAGCGTTCAGGGCGGCATTGACAGCGCCGTCCCGGTGCTTCTCGCCGCGGATGACCTCGCGCCGTCGGAAACCATTCAGCTCGACAAGACGAAGATCCTCGGCTTCGTGACCTCCGCCGGCTCCGGCTCAAGCCACACCGCAATCCTCGCCCGCACCATGGGCATCCCCGCCATCGTCTCCATCGGCGACCAGCTGCTCCCGGAATACGAAGGCCGCAACTGCGCCATCGACGGCACCACCGGTTCCGTTGTGATCGAGCCGGACGAGACGACCTTGAATCACTTCATCGCCAAAGCCAACGAACGCGCCGAAATGCTGCAGCTGCTGGAATCCCTGAAGGGCAAGCCGAACGAAACAAAGGACGGCAAGACCATCCGCGTTTACTGCAATATCGGGTCGCCGGAAGACGTTCACAATGTCATCGCCAATGACGGCGGCGGCATCGGCCTCTTCCGCTCCGAATTCCTCTATCTCGGCTGCGATGACTACCCGACCGAGGATTATCAATTCGAGTCTTACAAGAAAGTCCTCTCCGAAATGGGCGGGCGCGAAGTCGTGATCCGCACGCTGGATATCGGCGCGGACAAGCAGATCGCTTACTTCAACCTCCCGCATGAAGAGAACCCCGCCATGGGCAACCGCGCGCTGCGCGTCTGCCTGAGCCGTCCGGAGATCTTCCGCACCCAGCTCCGCGCCCTGTACCGCGCGTCCGTCTTCGGCAAGCTGCTGATCATGTTCCCGATGGTCACCTCCGTCTGGGAAGTCCGCGAAGCCAAGAAGATGTGCGAACAGGTCAAGGCCGACCTCCGCAAGGAAGGCATCGCCTACAGCGAGGATGTCCAAGTCGGCATCATGATTGAGACGCCGGCCGCGGCAATCATGAGCGACCGCCTGGCGAAGGAAGTCGACTTCTTCTCCTGCGGCACCAACGACCTCACGCAATACACGCTCGCCTGCGACCGTCAGAACAGCGACCTCGGCCGCTTCTACGATCCGCATCATCCGGCCGTCCTGCGCCTGCTGAAGCTTGTCGCCGACAACGCGCACAAGAACGGCATCTGGGTCGGCATCTGCGGCGAACTCGGCGCGGACCTTGAAATGACCGAGACCTTCCTCTCCATCGGCATCGACGAGCTCTCCGTCAGCCCGCGCGCCGTGCTTCCGCTGCGCAACGCCATCCGCAGCAAGAACACCATGGACTTCAAGGACCGCGTCCTCGAGGAACTCGCGAACGAGCGGAACCGCATCTGATCCGCGTACCATTAAATACAAAGCGGCGGGAGCACTTCCCGCCGCTTTTCGTTTAATTCGTGTCTTTCCGTTTGTAGACCGCCCCGATCTCATCGTCGTCAACGGTGATCGCGTACACCTTCTCGTACGCGTCCCGGTCAAGATCGGTCGAAGGCACATCGTCGCGGCAGACGATGTAATAATCCGGCGTATCGTCTTCATCGTACGTCAGCTCAATGTATTTCCGCTGCTCTTCCGGCAGCAGCCCGCGGTTGATGCTCCCCGCCTGCGAATGCGCGTGATTGATGAGCAGCATCCGCTCCGGGTCGGAGTCCACAATGTACTCAAGCAGCGCCCGCGAGGACACGCCCCAATAGTCGCCGGAGAAGTCGGCCGCGCTGCTTCGGAAAAGCGGGGCGAAGTAGACATACTCGAAGGGATGATTCGCCGCGATCCATCCGGCGTTGTAAAGCATGGCAAGCCCGACAAGTCCGACGCACACTTTCCGCAGAATGGGCTTCTTCAGCGAAGCAAGGCAATACACCGCGAAGAAGAGAATACACGGATAGCAGAAATAGCAATGCCGCCAGCCGTTGTAAATCGTCACATGCCGGAGGATAATGTACCCCGCGGCGGCGAATCCGCTGATGAAGAAGATCACATCCGCGGGAACGATTGCCTCGAACCGTCCGCGCAGGACATCCTTCCCCGAACGGAAGAGCCATCCGAGCGTACCGAGCAGCGAGAACACCAGGAACACCGTCGGGATCGTGATCGCCATCCACGTCGGGATGAAGGTCAAGGTCTTCGCCGCGTCCACGAGATCACCCTTGAACAGGTTGCCGTCGGAGCCGTGATTCGGGTGATGCATATTGAACTGCAGCGTCTCGATCAGCGTGCCGAAGGGATCTTCCCAGAAGTTCGGCGTGATGATATAGAAGAAGAGCAGGAACAGCGCGAAGACCAGAACGAAGTTCAGCCAGCGGACCGGCTGACGCTTGCGGTTCACGAACGCCTCGCAGATGAAAACCAGCGCGAAGACCGGCAGGAAGACGATGGCGTTGAAGCGTGTGTTGCAGCTGAGCGCCAGCGCCCCGGCCAAAAGCGCCGTCCACTTGAGGTCCTTTTTCTCGAACCAGCGCACCATGCAGCAGGTCGTGATGATGTACCAAGCGGTGAAAATCACGTCTTTATTATTGTAAAAGCTCTCCGCGAAGAAGCGCGGCGTCACCATCAGCATCCCCGCGCCGAGCAGTCCCCACAGCCGGGAGCCGAAGCGTTTCGAGAGCAGGCGGTAAAAGCAGACCGCGCCGAGGAAGAAATTCAGGAAAGTATAAAAATGCCGCATGCCGTAAAACTGCGACGGCTCCAGCGTGAAATGGAAAGCCGCCTCGATCAGGACCAGAGGAAGGTGCAGCGCCGTCCCGTAATAGCGGTCGCGGTACTCCTTCAGATTCGGCAGATATTCCATCCAGACGGCGTTGCGCTCGTCCACGGGGAGGTTCAGTTTTTCAAGCACATAGCGGTAATTGACCAATGACGTCTGCCGTTCCATCCCCTCATCGGGACCGCAGCCGTAATCATCGAACAGGAACAGGCCGAGGATGAAGTACGCCGCGAACAGCAGCACGGCGAAAGTCTTGAGCTTTTTCTCTCTTCGGTCGTCATTTTTATTAATATCCATATTTACCATTATAAAAGCTTTTATTTTTTGCTATAATTGATAAAGAGAAAAACAGGAGGGAAAAGATGAAAAACGACCTTCAAGCTGTCATTCACTCTTACGAGAATTATCAAGAGGATTTTCGTCTTCAGTCAGACAACAGCCATCGGTTGGAATACCTGACGACGATTGCCTACATGGATAAATACCTGCAGCCCGAGAGCAGCATTCTGGATGTCGCCGCCGGCACGGGTATTTACGCGCTGCGCTATGCCGCCCGCGGGCACGAAGTCACCGCTCTTGACATCACACCGAAGTACATCGACATCATCAACCAAAAAGCCGAAGACTCCGGCCTGCAGATCGACTCCCGCGTCAATGACGCCCGCGACCTTTCCATTATCGCGGACGCCTCCGTGGATAACGTCTTCTGCATGGGGCCGATTTACCACCTGACCAAGAAGGAAGACCGCGACGCCGTCATGCGTGAATGCGTCCGTGTGTTGAAACCCGGCGGCCTGATCTTCCTCGCCTACATCAATAAGTTCTTCGTCTTCTCCCAGTTCGCGCTCAGCAGCCGCCATTACCTGACCGAGAAATTCTTCCAGAAGATCGTCGTCGAGCAGACGATCCTCTCCACGGACGAAGACGCCTTCTGGACGGATTCCTGGTTCACCACCCCGGATGAGATTGAAGGCATCGCCGCGGCTTCCGGGTTCACGAAGGTGAATCACATCGCTCAGGACGGCGTCGGCCGTCTGAAATCCGAAGAAGTGGACGGCATGACCGATGAGAACTTCAAGCTGTGGGCCGACTTCCATCTCCGCACCTGCGAAGAGCCCTCCATCCTCGGCATCAGCAATCACGGGCTCTATATCGGGAAAAAGTCATAAAAATCATAAAAATCACCAATTTCTTGGAATTCTTAAAATTCTGTGGTATAAAAAAACCATGCTTACGAAAACTCTTGGTAACGGAATGATGATGCGCGACCGCCGGATGGGGCGGTTGAGCTTTGCGTTACCAAAATAAGAAAAGACCGAAATAGGTTAAACCCTCTATTAAATTACGCGGAGCTCTTTAATGTAAAGAGCTCCTTTTTTTTGAGGTTGAGAAGATGATAGAAATCAATGATCTGAGCAAAACTTTCCAAACCGGAGGCACCTCCTTCAAGGCCCTCGAAAATGTCTCACTGCACGTCGAGCCGAATGACATCTACGGCATCATCGGTATGAGCGGCGCCGGGAAAAGCACCTTGATCCGCTGCATCAACCTGCTTGAGACGCCCACCACCGGCGAAGTCATCATCGACGGGAACTGCATCTTCCGACACTTCCCGGATGATCCTTCCCGAGGCGGGGACTGCAAAATCTCCGGCAAGGAGCTGATCGAGCTGCGCAAAGAGATCGGGATGATCTTCCAGAGCCCGAACCTGCTGATGCAGACCACCGTTGAGAAGAACATCGCCTTCCCGATGGAGATCGCGGGCAAGTCCAAGGGTGAGATCAAAGACCGCGTCGCGGACCTCATGGACCTGGTCAACATCTCCGACAAGGCGAAGAATTATCCGTCCCAGCTTTCCGGCGGCCAGCGCCAGCGCGTTTCCATCGCCCGCGCCCTCGCGAACAACCCGAAGATCCTGCTCTGCGACGAACCGACCTCCGCGCTGGACACGCTGATCACGAATCAGATCCTCGACCTGCTGTGGGACATCAACCAGAAGCTGAACGTCACCATCGTCCTCATCACGCATGAGATCCGCGTCGTCAAAAAGATCTGCAACAAGGTCGCGGTCATTGACCAGAACCACATCGTTGAACAGGGCGACATCGGCACCGTCATGATGAACCCGAGTCAGGAAATCACCAAGCAGTTACTCATCGGCAGCAAAGGATAAGAAACAATGGAAGGACTTACCGCTTTTTTCAACACATTCAAAGAATTTGCGCCGCTTCTGGCTGAATCATCCGGGCAGACCCTTTACATGGTCCTCGTCTCAACGGCGATCGCCTACCTGTTCGGCATTCCGCTCGGCATCCTCGTCGTCATCACCGCGCCGACTTCCATCAGCCCGAACAAGCTCGTGCACGAAGTCCTCAGCTGGGTCATCAACGTCGGACGCTCGATCCCGTTCATCATCCTGCTGGTCGCGCTGCTGCCGTTCACCCGTTCCGTAGTCGGCACCACGATCGGCGCGACGGCGACCATCGTCCCGCTGACGGTCGCGGCCATTCCGTTCGTCGCCCGCATGATTGAGCAGTCCCTGCTCGAGCTGGACGGCGGCGTGATTGAAATGGCGCAGGCCATGGGCGCGAACACCTGGCAGATCATCCTCAAGGTCTTCCTTCCCGAAAGTCTGCCCTCCGTCATCCGCAGCGTTTCCATCACCATCATCAGCCTCATCGGCTACTCCGCGATGGCGGGCGCCGTTGGCGGCGGCGGCCTGGGCGACCTCGCGATCCGTTACGGTTACTACCGCTACCAGTCCGATGTCATGCTCATGACCATCATCCTGCTCGTAATCATCGTCCAGATCATTCAGATGATCGGCGACTCGATCTCAAGAAAGATCGACAAAAGAAATATTCGGTAATCCGGTCTGAAAAGGCTTGAAAACAAAAAAGGAGAACTTATTATGAAAAAGAGTGTTGTTTTGTTTGTTGTGCTCCTTGCACTTGTCTCCGTCTGCTGCGCTTTCGCTGCTGATACCGTCACCGTCAAGGTCGGCGCTTCTCCCTCCCCGCACGCGGAGATCCTCGAAGCGCTGAAGCCGATCGTCGCCGAGAAGGGCATCGACCTCGAAATCGTCGAGTTCACCGACTACGTTCTGCCGAACACCGCTCTTGAAGACGGTTCCATTGACCTGAACTTCTTCCAGCACACTCCGTATCTGGATGACTTCAACGCCAATTACAAGGAAAATAACGCCAACTGGATCGACCTCGTTCCGCTTCTCCAGGTCCACTTCGAGCCGATGGGCATTTACGGCGGTAAATCTTCCGACCTGAACAACATCCCCGAAGGCGCCAAGATCGCTGTCCCGAATGACACCACCAACGAAGCCCGCGCCCTGCTGCTGCTCGAGGACCTCGGCATCATCACCGTCAAGGAAGGCGTCGGCCTTGAAGCCACCGCGAAGGACATCGTCGACAACCCGAAGAACATCGAACTCGTCGAGATGGAAGCCGCCCAGCTGCCGCGCATTCTGCCCGATGTTGACTTCGCTGTCATCAACGGCAACTACGCCCTGGATGCCGGTCTGACCGCCGACGACATGCTCGCCTCCGAATCCACCGATTCCGAAGCCGCCAAGCTCTACGGCAACGTCATCGTCGCCCGCGAAGACCTGGCCGACACCGAAGCTTATCAGGTGATCGTCGACGCCATCCAGTGCGACGAGATCCGCACCTTCATCGAAGAGAAGTACAACGGCGCTGTTGTCCCGATGTTCTAAACTTCGAAACACATAACGTAAATCAAACAGGCACCCGAAATTCCGGGTGCCTGTTTTGTTTTCTGTGTTTTATATCAGCCGGGCCGTCAACAATGTTTCTGCCGGTTGATGCTGAAAATCGCCGCCAAAACGAAGCCCACCGCCAGGAACCAAAAACTGTAAGGCGTGGCGTATTTGATATATTTGAAATGCCCGATGATCCCGTGAAGTCCGATAATTACCCCGATGCCCCAGCCGAGGTTCCAGGTCAAGCCGTTGATCACGACGAGAATGAACCCGGCGAAGACAAACCAATAACTGTAAACCGAGACGAATTTGAAGTATTGATAATGGGCGCAGATGCCCCAAATGCCGAGGATCACCCCGACAAGCCATCCGATATTCAGGGATGTACGGATCGTCGTAAAGCTGAACGATACGATCACCAGGAATATTAATATGCAAGGCAAATATCTCAAAATAGGACCGGACATGGAATCCTCCTTAGGTCGACGTAATTTCTATATCCAATTAATTATTTTGCAGAAATTATGCCAACCGGCAAACGAATTCTTCCGTGGAGGCAATATTGAAGTCCGGATCGAGGATCACGGTCCGCAGGCTGAGGGATTCTTTCGTCAGCTCTCCGGTAATGAACGACAGCGGCCGTTCATCATCGTAGTCTCTTGAGGTGATCATATGCCCGGGATTCGCGATGACGGTGTGTCCGAGTTGACGAACGGAGGGATAATGCGAATGGCCGAGGAGGCAGAGATCGTAATCGGCGTAATTCGGCTCAATCGCGTTCAGGCGGTAACGGTCCGGGACGCGGCCGTGACGCTTTTCGTTTAAATCATACAGCTTGATCCCCAGATATTGATGAATCCAACCTTCGCCGTGGGTCATGCGGACGCGGAATCCGTCAATGTCAAGCTCCACCGAGCCGGGCAGCTTGAACCAATCCCGCAGGTCCCTGTTCCCGCGGACGCAGTACACCGGCGCGAATTTCCGCAACGGTTCGAGCTCGGAGAGCATGCAGATATCGCCGCAATGCAGGATCAAGTCGGTCTGTTCCGCCTCGCGCATGAAGACCTCCGGCCAGATCGGGTTCGGATGATAGATGTGCGTATCGGAAAGGACGAGGAATCTGAACGGATATCGTTCGGGGAGTATGCGAATCTTCATAAAAAATATTATAATTAAGAAAAAGATTTTATATGGAGGTACTTTATGGAAACCATTATCAAAGTTGACGGCATGCATTGCGAACACTGCGCGAAGAGAGTCAAGAAGGCTGCCGAAGCCGCGGCGAATGTCTCATCCGCTGTGGTCAGCCTTGAGGACAAGAACTGCGTCGTCACCCACGACAACGCGGACATCAACGGCATCATCAACGCCATTAACGAACTCGGTTTCACCGCTTCGCTTTAATCCCGATTGGAGGGGACTATGTCGGACCGCTACATTCTTTTGATCACCCGTCCGCTGAATGAGGACTTTACCGTCTTGGAGCCGGAATTCAAGCTCGTATGCCTCAATGAACTGAGCGCGGAGGAGCAAAGTGTTTTGTATTCCGACATACTCCCCAACACCGAAGCCATTCTCGCCACCGGCAGAGTCCCGGCGGAGCTGATCGCGAAGGCATTGAAGCTCAAGGTCATTGTCGTCAACGGCTCCGGCTATGATGACATTGACGTCGCCGCCGCGTCCGCGCTGCACATCCCTGTCTACAACATCCCGGACACCATCGCGAACAATGTCGCCGAAGTGGCACTGTCCATGATCCTGGATCTGTCCCACCGCATTACCGAACTCGACCGCCGGCTCCATGATGAGCCGAAGAACCGCGAGAAGCTCTTCACCGTCGGGCTCAACCCCGGGCATACGCTCTCCGGCAAGACGCTCGGCATCATCGGCATGGGCAATATCGGCACCCATCTCGCCCGAAGCGCGACCGCCCTCGGCATGAACATCGTCTACTACCAGCGCACGCAGCTGCCGCTCGCCAAAGAGGGCTCCATGCGCTACCTGCCTTTCTATAATCTGCTCGCCGTCTCCGACTTCGTCTCGATCAACTGCCCGCTGTCCGACAGCACCTACGGCATGTTCGACGAGCGGGCGTTCCAGTACATGAAGCAGGGCGCCTGCCTCATCAATACCGCCCGCGGCGAGATCGTGGACCAGGATCAGATGATCCGCTTCCTGAGCGCCGGACGGCTCGGCGGCCTCGGCCTTGATGTCTATCCGAATAATTCCGACATCGACCCGCGGCTGTTCGACTTCCCGAATGTCATTCTGACCCCGCACATCGGCAGCAATACGCTCGAGACCCGCGCCGCCATGGCGGACCGTATGTGCCGCATCGCCCGCTCCGTCTGCAACGGCGGAAAGAAAATCGACGGCCACCTGGTCAACCCGGATGCCGTCCGCCCCGAGAAAGATGAACAAGACGCGTAACCTTCTCCTCCTTCTGCTTGTATTCCTGCTGACGGCTGCCTCCGTTTCCGCGCAGTCGTCGGATATTACCTTGATGGGGGAAGT
>CAVCBG010000001.1:0-22255 GCA_963600285.1 Anaerovoracaceae bacterium | reverse complement strand
GAAAGAAGGTTTCAGGGGAGGCTGGTGGGGCTCGAACCCACAACATCTTGTTCCACAGACAAGCGCTCTGCCATTGAGCTACAGCCTCCATATCGGAACGTTTTTTATTTTAACACGGATTCCGTATAAAGCAATGAAATCAATGATTTTCGTCGTTTTTCCTCAATCGTGCGCGTTCAGCCATTCCTTGAGCAGCGCCGAATAGCGGGGAAGGTCCTCCGTCATGCACGAATGACGGCAGCAGCGGAAGAGCTCCCAGCGGGAGTTCGGAATGCCGTCCGCCATGATTTTCGCCTGGTACGGCGTGCAGAGGTCGTCCGTGCCGCTGATGACGAGGGACGGCTCCTTGATGTCCTTGAGCTGCGCGGTGACGTCGTAATCCTTCAGCGTACCGAGCGGCGTGAATTCATTCGGGCCCCAGCCGACGACATAGGCTTCCTCGCCCTTCTTCTTCGGACGGCGCATACATTCGGGATCGTCAGCCGTGGGGGTGCGTCCGCAGTGACGGAGCATGAACTCCGCCTCGGCCCGCTTGAGCTCCGGCGTGTCGTAATTGCCGGTCTTGTTGGCTTCGGCGATGGCTTCCTGCATATCCTCCGGCAGCTCACGGATCATCCGCGCCTGTTCCATTCCCCAGATCTTGCTGGAGGCAAGGGTTGACGAGAGGATCAAGCTCTTGACGCCGCTATGCGCGTAGTTGCAGATATAAGTGAGAATGAGCATCCCGCCCCAGGACTGACCGAGGAGGTGGCATTCATTCAGCCCGAGGTGTTCCCGCAGGGCAATGAGCTCGCGGACCCAGGTGTCGGCGGTCCACAGTTCGGGATGGCCGTCCAGGTAGGAATTCCCGCAGCCGATTTGATCGTACATGACGAACATGCGGCCGTCTTCCTCGGCGGTTTGGTCGAGCACCTCGAAGTAATTATGCGTGGAGCCCGGTCCGCCGTGGCAGAGAATGAGCGGCGTTTTCTTTGAATTCAGATCGCCCGACAGGCGGTAATAGGTTTGATACCCCATGAAAGGCATGTAGCCTTCGGTGATGCTCATGCGTTCCTCCGTGAAAAAATACGCCGCGGGACAGCTTCCGCGCGGCGTTGGTGAGATGACGATATGATTCGATCAGGACAGGCGCAGCAGGACTTTGGATTCCTTGTACAGGTCTTCAAGGCTGTAATAGGAACGGCGGTCCGGCGAGAAGATGTGGACGATGACGTCGCCGTAGTCGATGAGCATCCAGCCGCCGCCGGTCACGCCCTGGACGGAGCCGTGGACGTGGCATTCGTCGCGGATGCCGCTCTCAACATAGTTGGCCAGCGCGTCAATCATGCGGTCGCTGGTACCGTTCGCCAGGACGAAATAGTTCGCCATGTCGGTCTGCTTGGAGACATCGATGAGGACGATGTCTTCGGCTTTGTTTTCTTCAAGAATATCCACAATTTTGCGGGCGAGTTCGTTCGCTTCCATTATTTTCCTCCGACCGGAGCTCGTGCTCCGGCTAATTTATTTTTCTTTCGTATAGAACCGTGTAAACCGATCCGCCGGGCTGCAGCCGGCTTTCGAACAGGGTCAGACGATTGATCGGTGAATCCGGCACCGTGACCGCGGCCGCGGTTCGCTCCAGACGGGCCAATCCATCCGCCGGGAAGGACGCTCCCTGACGGACGCGCCCGAGGGTCAAGTGCGCTTTGAAACGTTTGCGGTCGACATTGAAGCCCGCGTCCGCCAACGCGTTCGTCAGTCTCCGTTGGACTTTTTGGAGATAAGCGTTCTCCTCCATGCCGAGCCAGAGCACGCGGGGTTCGGCGCGGTTCGGGAAGCAGCCCGGCGCGGTGAAGTGGATTGACTGCGGCGATTCGGGAGCGGGAAGGGCGTCGATGATCTTCTTCAGCTCCGGAACGCGTTTCTCATCGGTATCGCCGAGGAACTGCAGCGTCAGATGCAGATTCGCGTACCCGGTGCGGCTCATGGGAAGGTCCTTGAGCGCGGGCGCGGAGATGATCCCGCGGTAGACAGCCGTCCGCGAGGCGTCCGCGATGGGTAAGGCGATGAATAAACGTTTCATTCCGTTCATTATACATCAGGTTCACAACAAACCGCCCATTTTCCCCGATAAGACGATTTCGATATTATAATAGTACCGATTTTTGATATGCGTAATTTCAGGAGAGCAGCATTATGAGCAACGAATTAAGCGGCAATGAGATCCGCCGACAGTTTATCGAATTTTTTGAGAAAAAAGGACACACTGCTGTCCGTTCCGCCAGCTTGGTCCCCGCCGGGGATGCCACGCTGCTGTTCACGAATGCCGGCATGGTCCAGTTCAAAGACATCTTCCTCGGGACCGACAGCCGCCCTTATACCCGCGCGACCGACTCTCAGAAGTGCATGCGCGTCGCCGGCAAGCATAACGACCTCGAGGATGTCGGCCGTGACGACAGCCATCATACCTTCTTCGAAATGCTCGGCAACTGGTCCTTCGCTGATTACTATAAGAAGGAAGCCATCAGCTGGGCTTGGGAACTGCTGACGAAGGTTTGGGGTCTCGATCCCTCGAAGCTCTACGCCACCTGCTTCAAAGACGAAAAGGGACAGGTTCCCGCGGATGAGGAAGCCCACGATATTTGGTGCTCTCAGCCCGGTATGGACCCGAGCCACGTCATGTATTTCGGCCGCAAAGAAAACTTCTGGGAAATGGCCGACACCGGTCCGTGCGGTCCCTGCTCCGAAATTCATATGGATATGGGCCCGGATCACTGCGAAAAGCGCGACGATCCGAACCACGTCTGCGGCGTGAACGGCGACTGCCACCGTTACATGGAACTGTGGAACCTGGTCTTCATGCAGTACAACCGCATTGACAAAGACACCCTGATCCCGCTTCCGCACAAGTATGTCGACACCGGCATGGGCTTCGAGCGCATCGTCTCCGTCCTCCAGCACAAGGATTCCAACTATAAGACCGACCTCTTCGCCCCGACCATGGCGAAGCTTCGCGAACTGACCGGCAAGACCGAAGAGGAAATGTACGCCGACTTCACGCCTTACCGCGTGATCGCCGACCACGGCCGCGCCGCCGCGTTCCTGATTGCCGACGGCGTTGTCCCGGGCAACATGGGCCGCAACTACGTCTGCCGTATGATCATCCGCCGCGCTGTCCGCTTCGGCCAGCAGATCGGTTTGAAAGAGCCCTTCATGAGCAAGGTCGCGGATTCCATTATCGAATCCTACGGCGACGCTTATCCGGAACTCCGCAAGAACCGCAAGGCGATCCTCGAGTCCATTGAATGGGAAGAGAACCGCTTCAACAAGACCCTGGATAACGGCATCGGCCATCTGAATGAAATCGTTGAGGAGATGAAGAAGAACGGTCAGACCGTCATTGACGGCGCCACCTGCTTCGATCTTTACGCCACTCACGGCCTTCCGCTTGAGATCACTTACGACCTCGTCCGCGATCAGGGCTTGGATGTCGACCGCGAAGGCTTCGCGAAAGCCACCGAAGAGCATCGTATCGCTTCCGGCGGCGGCAAGGCGATGGGCAAGATGGGCGGCGAAGACGCCGAAAAGTACGAAGGCTTCTACAAGCAGCTCCTCGCCGACGGCAAACTGCCCGCCGGTAAGGTTGAACAGAACCCCTACAGCATGGATCCCATCAGCACCAAGGCTGTCATGATCATCCGCGACGGCGAACCGGTGAATTCGCTTGATGAAGACGAGAACGCCGAAATCGTTCTGCCTTCCACCGGCTTCTACATCGAGATGGGCGGCCAGATCGGCGATAAGGGCACCATCACTGCCGCGGACGGCTCCGTCTTCGAAGTTGAATCCGCGCGCCGTCCTGCCGCGGGCCTCATCGTCCATACCGGTAAGATGATCAAGGGCTCCATCAGCGTTGATGACGACGTCACCGTCGCGATTGACACGAAGTACCGCCACGACATCGCCCGCAACCATACCGCCACGCATCTGCTTCACGCCGCGCTGCGCCAGGTTGTCGGTCCGGAAGCCCGCCAGGCCGGTTCCTACGTCTCCGACTCCCGCCTGCGCTTCGACTTCAACAGCAACAAGGCCCTGACGGCCGAACAGCTTGCCGAAGTTGAAGACATCGTCAACGAAAATATCCTCTCCGACCAGATCGTTTACACCAAGGTCGAGAACATCAACGACGCCATCAACGAAGGCGTGACCGCGCTCTTCAATGAAAAGTACGGCGAGCACGTCCGCGTCGTCCGCATCGGTGAAGAAGGCTGCGTCTCCGCGGAACTCTGCGGCGGTACGCACGTTGCCAACACCGGCGAGATCGGCCTGTTCGTGATCGTCTCCGAAGGTTCCGTCGCGACGGGTATCCGCCGTATCGAAGCCATCACCGGCCGCGCCGCCTCCGCCCGTGTCCGCAAGGGCATGGCCATGCTCCGCAGCGCCGCGAATACGCTGAACGTCTCCACGGAAGAAGTTGTCTCCAAGATCGAGCAGAACCACGCCGCCCTCAGCAAGGCCGCGAAGGACATCGCCGAGATGAAGGCCAAGCTCGCGCTCAACGCTTTCGATGACGTGAAGAAGAACGCCGTCACCATCGGCGACACTGCCGTGCTGACCGCTCAGATCCCGGACGCCAACGCCGACACCCTGCGCGCTATGGCGGATAAATTCAAGGAAGAGCATCCGAACGCCATCGGCGTCTTCTCTACCGTTGCCAACGGCCAGGCCGTCTTCATCGTGAACGTCTCCGATGAACTGACCAAGCGCGGCATCAAGGCCGGCGACATCGCCAAGCAGATTTCCGCCGTTGCCGGCGGTTCCGGCGGCGGCCGCCCGACCCTCGCTCAGGCCGGCGGCAAGATCCCGGAGAAGATTCCGGAATCCCTCGACCTCGCCCTGAAGCTCATCCGCGAGAAGCTCGGCAAATAACATAAATCAACCACGGCCTCCGATTCATTCGGAGGCTGTGCTGTTTTCCGGATCGATTCACGCGTTTTATGACAAACCGAACAAATTCCGAGAATCGTTTATAATAAAGGTACCTATTCATCATAGGAAATACGAAAGGACAATTTCAATGAAACTCAATACCCGTACTATCGTCGGCATTGGTATCGGCGCTGCTGTCTTCTATGTGCTGAATCGCTTCGTCTCGATCCCGAGCGGCATTCCGAACACCAGCATCAATACCGCTTACGCGTTCCTTGCCTTCATGTCCGTGCTCTTCGGCCCCATCGCCGGCGCGCTCATCGGCTTTATCGGCCACGTCCTGACCGATGCTACCGCCTACGGTTCCGTGTGGTGGAGCTGGGTCGTCGTCTCCGCTTTCGTCGGTGCCATTATCGGCCTCTGCCGTTCCAAGGTCAACGTTGAAGACGGTTCCTTCACCAAGAAAGAAATCCTGACCTTCAACCTTTATCAGATCATCGCGAACGTCGTCGGCTGGGGTCTGCTGGCTCCTGTCCTCGATATCCTCATCTACAAGGAACCTGCCGATAAGGTCTTCCTTCAGGGTCTGATCGCGGGCGCCGCGAACCTTGTCACCGTCGCTATCCTCGGCACGATCTTCCTCGCGATCTACGCGAAGACCCGTGTCAGCTCCGGCAGCCTCAAGAAAGAAAACTAATTTACTGTTTTTGACGCATTTACATTCCCGGTGTGCCTGCACGCCGGGAATGCTCAATTTATAGAAGGACGGTCATGGAAGAAACCGCAGCAGTCGAATTCAAAGATTTCACATTCCAATACCGCGCGCAGTCCGAGTCAACGCTCCGCCACATCAATCTGCGCATTGAAAAAGGGCAGAAAGTGATGATCGCCGGCCCTTCCGGCAGCGGCAAGAGCACGATCGGGCATTGCATCAACGGCTTGATCCCGCATTATTACAAGGGGAATATCGAAGGCGAGCTCTACATCAACGGACAGAACACCGCCGAGATGGATATCTTTGAACTGTCGAAGCATGTCGGGACGGTACTGCAGGATTCGGACTGCCAGTTCGTCGGGATGACCGTCGCCGAAGATATCGCGTTCGCGCTTGAGAACGATCTGGTGCCGCAGTCCGAGATGAAGGACCGCGTCGCCAAGACCGCCAAGCTCGTCGGGATCGACACCCATCTCGCAAATCATCCGCAGGAGCTCTCCGGCGGACAGAAGCAGCGCGTCTCGCTCGCGGGCGTGATGGTGGATGACGTCTCGATCCTGCTGTTCGATGAACCGCTGGCGAACCTCGACCCGGCGACCGGGAAGAGCGCCATCGAGCTGATCGACGAGCTGACGGAACAATCCGACGTGACGGTGATCATTATTGAACACCGCGTCGAGGATGTTCTGTGGCGCAAGATGGACCGCATTGTTCTGATGCGCGAAGGCGAAATCATTCGTGATGACACGCCGGACAACATTCTGGCTTCCGGTATTCTGCGGGAGTCCGGTATCCGTGAACCGCTGTATGTCACCGCGCTCAGTTACGCCGGGATCAAGATCACGCCGGAAATGCATCCCGACAATCTGAGCGGCATGGAGCTCACGCCCTACCGTGACCAAATACAGGAATGGACGCGTTCCATCACCCCCGCCGAACCGCCGGTATTGGGCGACGAGATCCTTTCATTCAAAGATGTCAGCTTCGCGTATGACGAGAACGCTCCCATGGTTCTCAATAATGTCAGCTTTGCCATCCGCAAAGGTGAAATGAGCGCCATCGTCGGTAAAAACGGCGCCGGTAAGTCCACGCTGTGCAAACTCATCTGCGGCTTCATCAAGCCGATCTCCGGGCAGATCATGATTGACGGAAAGGACGCGGCGAAGGAATCCATCTTTGAGCGCGCGAAGACCGTCGGCTACGTGATGCAGAACCCGAATCAGATGATCTCGAAGCCGATGATCCGCGAGGAAGTCGGGCTGGGGCTTGAACTTCGCGGCGTAGAGCAAGCCGAAATCGACCGCCGGGTTGATGAAGTCCTGAAAGTCTGCGGCCTCTATCCCTTCCGCAATTGGCCTGTCTCCGCCCTGAGCTACGGTCAGAAGAAACGCGTAACCATCGCCTCGATCCTGGTTCTCGAACCGCAGCTGCTGCTTCTGGACGAACCGACCGCCGGGCAGGACTTCCGCCATTATACCGAGATCATGACCTTCCTGCAGAGCCTGCGCGACCGCGGCTTTACCATTCTCATGGTGACGCATGACATGCACCTGATGCTGGAATACGCCCGGCGGGCAATCGTTCTCGCGGACGGTCACTTGATCTGCGACGACACTCCGGAACGGGTTCTCACCGATCCCGATATTATCGAGCCCGCGAACCTGAAGGAGACCAGTCTCTTCACGCTTGCCGAACGTGCCGGCTTGGATGACCCGCTCGAATTCATCCGCAACTTTATTTCACATGAGAAGGAGCTTCGAGGCTGATGGCATCCGCGCGAATTATCAGTTACATCAACCGGGATACGCCGGTTCACCGCCTCTGCGGCGCGACGAAATTACTCGTCTTCCTCGTGTGGACGATCGTCTGCATGCTTACGTACAACACTTACGTGCTCCTCGGCGCGCTGGTGTTCGGGATCATCGTCTTCATCGTCGCGAGGATCAAGCTCAAGGAAGTCAAGTTCGTTCTGCTGACGGTGCTTTTCTTCATTCTGCTCAATACGGTGGCGATTTACGTCATTTCGCCGGAAGAGGGCGTGAACATCTACGGCACCCGCCACGAGATCTTCCGCTTCAGTTCACGGTACACGGTGACGCAGGAACAGCTCTTCTATATGTTCAACGTCATGCTGAAGTATTTCACCGTCGTGCCGATCGCGCTGCTTTTCATCGTGACCACCGACCCTTCCGAATTCGCGGCGTCGCTGTGCAAGATCGGCGTTTCGTATAAAATCGCGTACGCCGTCTCGATCACGCTGCGCTACATCAGCGACATCCAGGGCGATTTCGTTGACATTTACCAGGCGCAGCAGGCGCGCGGCGTGGATATCTCAAAGAATGTCTCGCTGAAGAAGCGCATGAAAGGCATCGCGAACATCGCCGTGCCGCTGATCTTCTCAAGCCTCGACCGCATTGACTTCATCAGCAACGCCATGGACCTGCGCGGCTTCGGCAAGAACCGCAAACGCACCTGGTACAGCGAACGGCCGTTCAAGACTTCCGATTATGTCGTGATGGTCGGCATCCTGCTCATCGGCGCGGCGGCGCTTTACATCACCTTCCGCAACGGCTCCCGCTTCTATAACCCATTCACCCAAGCGTAATGAAAAGTCCTCCGAAAACTTCGGAGGACTTTTTTGATTTCAATCGTCGAATCGGCCGAGGATCGCTTCAAGCACCCCGCCGCCGAGGGCCGAGGCCTTGTCGCTGACGGTGAAGCAGTGCTCGCGTTTGCCGCGCGGGTCGATATCCATGATTTTCAAGCCCTTCCACACTTCGATCCCCGGATAAATAATGCCGCGGACGATGCCGGCAAGCTGCGCCTTGATCTCAACATCGCCGATGCGGGCAATGACATCGTCAACTTCAACGGCGTCGCCGATCTCGCAGCAGGGATTGAAGATGCCGTCCGCGGGGGACTTCACGACGCGGCGGATGCCTTCGCCGGCGATGAGTCCGGGAATGCCGGTATTCGGCTCGGCTTCTCCATTATGAATGACGCGGCCGAGGTTGTGTCCGCGCATGGTCTCAATGACGCAGTCCACATTGCCGCCGTCTCCCGCGCGGAAGCCCGGTCCCATGCCGATGACCAACGGCGCGTCGCCGACGTGCGTATCCTCGCGGTAGGCTTTGATCAAGCGCGCGTCGATGAGGACGTCCGGATGCAGGGAAAGGATTTTGCTCGCGTCCGGGTCTACGATGACCGGGATGGCGTGCTTCGCCCAAATGTCTTCGGCGGATTTCACGTCGTCGATCAAGATCCCTTCCGCGTCCTCGACTTTGGCGCTGCCGTCAAAAACCGCGGAGCTGAACGCGATCGTGCGGCGGATGCAGAGCGGGACCTCAAGCTCGGTCATGATGATCGGAAAACCGCTGCGCCACAGACGCAGCGCGACACCGGAAGCAAGGTCGCCGGCACCTTTAATTGCGATAAGATGTTTCTTCATGGTTCATTCACTCTTTTATGAGATAAAAGTCTTGATATTGTACGGCAGCACCGCCACCGCGATGGTCTTCGCGGCAGCCAGCCGTTCGGGATTGTCTCCGTGGGTCAGGTAGAGGATCCGTGCCGCGCCGTCGGGGACGTTCTTCAACCCGCCGTTCGGATGCACGGCCAGCGCGATGAGATCGGCCGGCTGAATCGCTTCGCCGAGGGCTCGCCCGGTGACCGCGGTGAACAGCTCCGGGCGGTGAACATACTCTTCAGAAACGGGTTCGCCGAGTGTATCCAGCCCGATGACGTATATGCAGACATCCGTCAGCGGCGAGATGACCGGTTCGTGAGCGGCGGGCGCCTTGATGTGCCTCCGCGCCGCGCCGTCCGCTTCGTATAGGAGCGTGACATTGCGCTCACGGCAGGCGTTGATCAATTCGTCCAGGTCTTCAACAGTGTCGAAGCCGCTCTGTTTCCGGCCTTCCTGCGGGAAGGTCTTCGCTACCCAGGCGCATTTGTCTTCGCCGGCATGGCGCAGCCATTCGTCGAGCGAATACCGCGCGTCGGCTGCCGTGATTTGTTCGGTGCCGACCTTCGTCGTGGTGGTCGTCACGCAGGGACCGGGGAGGGCGTGCCCGAGTTCAAACAGGAGCGTAGTTTTGCCCCCGGCGCCGCTGATGGAGACGACGCTCCCTGCGGGAATGGCGCGGATCAGCGCTTCCGGCGCTCTCACGCGTATTCCTCCGGCGTAAGGATCCCGGCGGTCTCGAAAGGCAGTTCGGCGGTGAGCTTCTCAACCTCCGCGCGTTTGTCTTCCGGGAAGCGGATGCAGACGCCGCAGTCGGAGCTGACGTTGCGGGGAATCGGGGTGATGCGGCAGGCAATGCCGCGCTTCTTCATCACCCGCTCAATCGAGAAGGCGTGTCCCGAAGTATGTACAAGCAGAATATCCTCATTCATGATTGTATTGTATCATCACAACGCGGAACAGGCGGCAAAACAGACCTCAATGTCATCCCAAGTCGTGAACGGCGACAGTCCGAAGCGGATCGTTCCGTCGGGGAAGGTGCCGAGCGTTCGATGGGCGCAGGGGGCGCAGTGAAGCCCGATCCGCGTCATAATGCCGTATTCGTCCTCAAGGCGCATGGCGGCGAGGCCGTTATCCACGCCTTCTTTCGTGATGGAGACCACCGAGCCTTGGCAATTCGGATCGGCCGCGCGGTAAATGTGGACGCCGGGAATCTTTTCAAGCCCTTCGCAGAGTGCGATGGTTTTCTCTCGTACTTCTTCGCCTAATTTGACGTAATCATTCGCCTCAAGCCATTTCAGCCCGGCGTTCAATCCCGCCAGCCCGGCGACGTTCTGCGTACCGCTCTCGAAGCGGTCCGGCATGAAATCCGGCTGTTCGGTGCTGTCCGACAGGGAGCCGGTCCCGCCGAAAACCAACGGCGTCACGGTTGAAAGGTCCACACGGCTTCCGAAAACGACCCCGCCGGTGCCGGTCGGGCCGAGGAGGCCTTTATGTCCGGTGAAGCAGAGGAAGTCGATGTTGTCGTTCTCAACAGAAAGCGGCACGTGTCCCGCGGATTGGGCGCAGTCGGCTAAGAGCATGGCGCCGTGTTCGCGGACGACCTTCCCGATCTCGCGGATGGGCTGGATCACGCCGTTGACATTCGACTCATGGCAGACGCAGACGAGCTTCGTCTCGGGACGGAAACATTCGCCCATGCGTTCAAGGTCAACCGTTCCGTCGGCAAGGGACGGCAGCGCCGTGACGGCGATGCCCTGCGTTTGCAGGAAGGTCAGCGGACGCATGACGGCGTTGTGTTCCATCGCGCTGACGAGGACGTGATCTCCCGGGCGGAGGAATCCGCGCAGGACGAGATTGACCGCCATGGTGATGTTCAATGTGAACGTCAGACGGAACGGATCGTCACAGCCGAAGAAGTTCGCGGCCCGCTCCCGTGTTTCGTAGAGCAGTTCGCCCGCGGCAAGCGCGAGGTGATGACCGCCGCGTCCGGGATTGCCGCCGCAGACTTCCAGCGCGTCCTTAATAGCGGCAGCGACTTCCGCCGGTTTGGGGTAGGAAGTCGCTGCGTTGTCGAGATAAATATCCCGTTTTATTGTCATTTTGTGATGGTCAGAATGAAGTCTTCACCGTCTTCGGCGATGGCGACATTCATCTTTTTGCCCTGAGCCATACGGCGGACGTTCTCACGGGCGGTCGGGTTATCGACGGTCACGATGATGGTATCGTTGCCGGCTTCGATGGCTTTGTAGGTGAGCAATACGGGCTGCGGGCAGGAAAGACCGCGGGCATCGATTTTCTTTTCCATAAGTTTCCTCCTTATTCAGCTTTTTCACGCATGGTGAAGCCGATGACCAGGCAGACAACCAGGCACAGGATCACAGCAAGCTGACCGTGGCTGTTCAGGCCGCCGACAGTGACGACACCGTCGGTGACGGTATCCGCGGAACCGGCGAGGCCGAAGTTGTGCGCGAAAGCGGCACCGGTGAACATACCGAGGACGAAGACGCCCGCGTCCATGTCGCCTTCACCGGACAGGAACAGCTGACGGCCGGCGCATCCGCCTGCCAGCGTGTAAGCGAGACCGGCGAGGACCATGCCCAGGATGTTCCAGAGCAGGCTGGTGTGGGAAATCGGCATGCCGGCGTAACCGAGCTTGAACTGACCGAGGATGAGGTTGGTGATGAAGGCCGCGACACCGAGGGCGAGCAGACCGCTGATGAGATGGCTGTCCTTGAAGAGAACAACGTCACGGATCGCGCCGACGGAGCAGAAGCGGGTGCGCTGGGCAAGGAAGCCGATGAGCAGACCGCAGGCAAGGGACAGAAGCAGCGGGGCGTGCATGGAGCCCGGGCCGGATTCACTGTTGAAGATCGGGCCGGCGCCGTCCGCGCCGTAACGCGGCTGGATGATGGCCAGAGCCAGAAGGCAGAGCATCAGGAACGGGAACGCGAAACCGGCTACTTTATTCGGGTTCGTGTGGCTGCGTCCGAGAGAGAAACCGCTCTTCAGGAAGGCGATGCCGACGAGAATGCCGACCGTGAGGGCAAGCAGACCGATGAGACCGTTGAGGTCGCCGCCGGCCAAGCGGAACCAAGCGCGCCACGGGCAGCCGAGGAAGGCAAGAGCGCCGATCATGGCGCAGAAGCCGAGGATGAAGCGGACGATCGGGGCAGAGCCGCCGCGGGCACGGTATTCACCGAAGAGCAGCGCGGCAATGAAGGCGCCGATCACGAAACCGATGATTTCCGGGCGGATGTACTGCACGGCAGCAGCGCGGTGCAGGCCCAAAGCGCCGACGGTATCGCGTTCAAAACAGGCGACGCAGATACCCATATTCTTCGGGTTGCCGAAGTGCTGAAGGACGGGACCGATGATCCCGATGATGGCACCGACCAGGATGATCCCGGCGCGAGTGCTAAAGAAACTGAGTTTGTTTTTCATTATTTCCCCTCCCAAGGATAATAAATGATTATTCAAATAAAAATTATATGCTTTTGTGATAAAATGTCAATAAATTTGTTTGACAAACTGTTGTTTTGCTTGATTCCTTGGGAGGGGAAAATGAAATACAACACGAAAAGATTGACCGAAATGGCTTTTTGTTCCGGATGCGCGGCGAAGCTGCGCGCGGAGGTGCTGACGGATGTCATCAACCCGTTTGGCAGCCTCTTCAATCAGGAAGCCTATCCCGACCTCTTGATCGGGCTTGAAAAAGCGGATGACGCCGCCGTCATGAAGATTGACGACGACCGCGCGCTGGTATTCACGACGGATTTCTTCCCGCCGCCGGTAGACGATCCTTACGATTACGGCGCGATTGCCGCCGCCAACAGTATTTCGGATATCTTCGCCATGGGCGGACGTCCGCTGATGGCGTTGAATGTCACGGCGATGCCGACGAACCTGCCTCCGGAGACGATCGCGGAGATCTTCCGCGGCGGCGCGGAGAAAGCCAAGGAAGCCGGCTGTCCCATCGTCGGCGGGCATACCATCCGCGATGATGAGCCGAAGTACGGCCTCGCGGTCGTCGGCATGGTCGACCCGAAGAAGATCCTCTATAAGGGACATCTCAAGCCCGGCGATAAGATGGTATTGACCAAGCCGCTGGGATTCGGTCTGTTTGTGACTTCCCAGCGCGGCGGCGTATGCGCTCCCGAAGATCTGGCGGAGCTGGTGAAATGGATGAAGACGTTGAACCGCAAGGCCTCGGAGCTCGCGGTCGAGTTCGGCTGCGAATCCGGTACGGATGTGACCGGCTTCAGCCTGATGGGCCACAGCTGGGAGATGATCCGCGAAGGGAAGCTCGGCCTCCATTACCGTTACGCGGACATTCCGCTGCTCAACAATTACGAGACTTATATGTCGATGGGGCTCTTCCCGGACGGCGCGCAGGAGAATTACAACTTCTACCGTCAGCATGTGACCTTCAATGAGGACATCGACGAGCTTCATCAAATGATGCTCTTCGACCCGCAGACGAGCGGCGGTTTGCTGATCGGCGTCGCGCCGGAGAAGATCGACGCGTTCATGAAGCGCGCCGCCGAAGAAGGGCAGTTCGCCCGCGTGATCGGTGAAGTCACCGAGACGCCGGGAATCGTTGTGGAATAGAAGGTGAAATATGCGGACCATTTTTACACAGGTGCTGTACGAGTTGGAGAAAAAACACGATTTGATGCTTGTGACGCTGGTCGCGGCGGACGGCTCCGCCCCTCGGAAGACGGGCGCGTGCATGCTCGTCGGCGCGGATGGCCGGCTCTGCGGTACGATCGGCGGCGGCCCTGTGGAAGAATGGTCCGTCAATAAGGCCAAAGCGCTGATCGGTGAGAAGCGTTCGTATCTGCATGAGTTCCATATGAACGAAGCGGACAAAGACAACATCGGCTCCGTCTGCGGCGGGAACGTGACCGCGCTCTTTGAGTACATCCCGGGCGATTCCGCTTACCGGAAGGAACTCGCGGCTGCCGCGCTTGAACGCATCACCGGCTTGACCGGCGGGTATTTTGTTCAGCCGCTCGACGGGAGCGATCCCGCCCTGACGGATCTTGACGGCAATCCGCTGGTTGGCACCTTGACCGACGCCCCCGCTTACCGCATGGAGCTGCCGGTCAATCAACGCGCCATCCTCTTCGGCGGCGGGCACATTGCCGCGGCGCTGGCTCCGCTGCTGACGACCGTTGGCTTCCGCGTGACGGTGTTTGAGGACCGCCCCGCGTATGTGACCGCGGACCGCTTCCCCTGCGCGGAGAAACGCATCCTCGGCGATTTCAAAAATATCGCCGCCGACCTTGAGATCACGAAGGAAGATTATATCGTGATCATGACCAACGGCCACGTCCACGACTTCGAAGTCCAAGAACAGGTCCTCCGCGGTCCGTATGCCTATGTCGGCGTCATCGGTTCGCATAAGAAGATCGCCTTCGTCTCTCAGAAGCTGCGCGATGCCGGCGTCAGCGAAGAGGCCATTGCCTCCGTCCATACCCCGATCGGGACGAAAATCAAAGCCGTCACGCCGGAAGAGATTGCCGTTTCCATTGCCGGGGAGATGATCCTCGTCCGCGCCGAACGCCGTGAGAACGGTGTGGCGGAACAGCACGCCTGCCCGATGTAAATCATTCGAAAACACAGGCACTTATACGGAAGAAGGACAGGATTAAGAGCTATAATTACCTTAGTTCTGGAGGACTTTATGGATCCTATCAAAAAATATGAAGAATGGCTTGCCAAAGCCGATGACAGCGCGATGCGCGAAGATCTCGAATCCATTCGAGGCAATGAAACGGAAATTTACGAACGCTTTTACCGCGATCTTGAATTCGGTACGGGCGGCCTTCGCGGCGTCCTCGGCGCCGGCACGAACCGCATGAATATTTACGTCGTGCGCCGCGCCACGCAGGGCCTCGCGAATCACCTGAACGCGACCGACCTGCCGAAGGTGGCCGCGATTGCTCACGACAGCCGCATTAACAGCGACCTCTTCTCCCGCGAAGCCGCGTCCGTGCTTGCCGCGAACGGCATCAAAGTGGTGCTCTATCCCCGCCTTGAGCCGGTCCCGCTCCTCAGCTGGGCGACCCGCTATCATCACTGCGGCGTCGGTATCTGCATCACCGCCTCCCACAACCCGTCCAAATACAACGGCTACAAGGTCTACGGACCGGACGGCTGCCAGATCGGGTTGGAAATGGCCGACGCGATCCTGAAAGAGATCGACGAGGTCGACATCTTCGACGGCGTGAAATACAAGGATTTCGACGCGGGTCTGGCTGACGGCTCGATCGCGTACATCTCCGAAAAGTGCGTTGATGACTACATGGATGCCCTTTACGAACGCCACGTCGGCGACGGTTCCGGCATTGACAAGCTGAAGCTCGTCTACACTCCGCTGAACGGTTCCGGTCTGGAATGCGTCAAGCGTCTCGCCGACCGCCTCGGCATCAAGAACATGACCATCGTTCCCGAACAGGAAAAGCCGGACGGCACCTTCCCGACCTGCCCGTATCCGAATCCGGAGATCCGCGAGGCGATGCAGAAGGGCCTCGAGCTCTGCGACGTTGTCAAGCCGGATATCCTCATCGGGACCGACCCGGACTGCGACCGCTGCGGTACCGCTGTCCCGGACGGCAAAGGCGGCTATTACCTGATCAGCGGCAATGAAATGGGCGTCATCCTGCTCGACTTCATCTGCAGAATGCGCATTCAGAACGGCACGATGCCGAAGAATCCTGTCGCCGTCACCACGATCGTCTCCACGGATATGGTGAACGCCGTCGCGAAAAAGTACGGCGTCGAGATGCGCAGAGTTCTCACCGGGTTCAAGTTCATCGGTGAGCAGATCGCTGAGCTTGAGAGCGCCGGCGAAGTCGACCGCTTCATCTTCGGTTTTGAAGAGAGCTACGGTTATCTCTCCGGCCCGCACGTCCGCGATAAGGACGGCGTCAATGCCTGTCTGCTGATCTTTGAAGCGGCTGCCTGGTACGCCAAACAGGGCAAGACCCTGCTCGACGCGCTGCAGGACCTCTACAAGGAATTCGGTTTCTACGATATCTCCCTGCTGAGCTTCTATTTTGAAGGCGCGGAAGGCATGCAGAAGATCTCCGGTCTGATGGACGGCCTCCGCAAGAATCCGCCCGCCGTCATCGGCGGTCTGAAGGTCGAGAAGGTCCTCGACTATTCCGCTGGCCTCGACGGCCTGCCGAAGGCGAATGTGCTGATTTACGAGCTCGAAGGCGGTTCGAAATTCATCGCCCGCCCGTCCGGCACCGAGCCGAAGATCAAGGCGTATATGTCCGCCAAGGCTCCGACCACTGCCGAAGCCAAAGAGATCACCAAGGCGCTGCAGGACAGTGCCCGCGAGATCATGGCGTAAATTCGATTCAAAAGCAATCCCTCCCCGGCGCGGGAGGGATTCTTTTATATACGGTCTTAAATCAAAAAGCCCCGATTTCGGCGGGGTTCTCTTTGAACCGGATTCGCGGCTTGAACAGTTCTTGGGAGGGGAAATGTTGGATGCCGCATCCGGATAAGTTGATTATACAATAAAAATCACAATATCGAACGAATGAATTCGAATATTCGACAATGGCGAACGCCGTCGGACTTCGTCAATATTTTGACAATCCTTGAAAAGTATGATATGATTGTTTAGGCGTTGAACAGGACAATGCGCTTGGAAGCGTGCCAGAGAGAGCGGATGAATGCTGCGAATCCGCTTCACGGGAAAGAGCGAAAACCCCCTGCGAGCAGTCTTCGAGAAAGCAAGAAGACCGGTAAGGCATCCCGATATCGATCCGCAGAGAGGACCGTGAAGGTCAATCTGGGTGGAACCGCGAGATCACATCCCGTCCCGGAAATTCGGACGGGATTTAATTTTTTAACGCAACGCCCGGCGCCGTTCCCGCCGGGGACTGTCATAAGGAGAAATATGGCCGGAAAGAAACAAACTCAAGAATATTTGCAGTCGGAACTCTACCGCGTCCGACACTCATGCGCTCATGTGATGGCTGAAGCCGTCCTCGAGAAATTCCCGGAAGCCAAGATCGCTATCGGTCCTGCGATTGCCGACGGGTTCTATTACGATTTCGAACTGCCGCGCGCGCTGACCCCGGAAGATCTCGACGACATCGAATCCCGCATGAAGCAGATCATCCGCGGCAACCATCCCTTCGAGTATAAGGAAGTCACCGCGGAAGAAGCGAAGCAGATCTTCGCCGATCAGCCCTACAAGCTCGAACTCATCGAAGGCCTGGAAAAGGGCGGCGTGGATGAAGACGGCAACCCGAGCGAAGAAAAGGTCACCATCAGCATCTACACCCAGGACGGCTTCACCGATCTTTGCCGCGGTCCTCATGTCGCGAGCACCAAAGAGATCAACCCGAAAGCCATCAAACTGCTGAACGTCTCCGGCGCGTACTGGCGCGGCGACGAAAAGCGCCAGATGCTGCAGCGTATCTACGGCACCGCTTTCGAAAAGCCGGAAGAACTGAAGGATTACCTGTGGAAGCAGGAAGAAGCCAAGAAGCGCGACCACCGCAAGCTCGGCAAGGAACTCGAACTCTTCACCATCTCCGAAGAAGTCGGTCAGGGCCTCGTCCTCTGGCTTCCGAAGGGCGCGAAGATCCGCAAGCTCATCGAGAACTTCTGGTCCGAAGAGCACGAGAAGGCCGGGTATGAATTCGTCTACACCCCGCATATCGGTAAGGCGAACCTGTGGGAAACCTCCGGTCACCTGGGCTTCTACAAGGACAACATGTACTCCCCGATCGACATTGAAGGCCAGCAGTACTTCATCAAGCCGATGAACTGCCCGTTCCACATCGCGATCTACAAGAACTCCACGAAGTCCTACCGCGACCTGCCGATCCGCTACTGCGAAGAAGGCACCGTCTACCGCTATGAACGCTCCGGCACGCTGCACGGTCTGACCCGCGTCCGCGGCTTCACGCAGGATGATGCCCATCTCTTCTGCCGTGAAGACCAGATGCCCGCCGAAATCGACCGCGTCGTGGAATTCTCCATCCACATTCTGCGCTCCTTCGGCTTCCAGGAATTCAGCGCCTACCTTTCCACCAAACCGGAAAAGTCCGTCGGCGATCCCGAACGTTGGGAAGCTGCCGAAGCCGCGTTGGAAGCTTCTCTGAAGCGCCACAACCTGCCTTACGAAGTGGATGAAGGCGGCGGCGCGTTCTACGGCCCGAAGATCGACTTCAAGGTCAACGACGCCATCGGCCGTGAATGGCAGCTGTCCACGATTCAGTTCGACTTCAACCTGCCGGAACGCTTCGACGTGACCTACGTCGGCGAAGACGGCCAGCTGAAGCGCCCGTACATGATCCACCGCGCGCTGCTCGGCTCCCTGGAACGCTTCTTCGGCGTCCTCATTGAGCACTACGCCGGCGCGTTCCCTGCCTGGCTGGCTCCGATCCAGGTCGAGCTCATCCCGATCGCCGACCGCCACATTGACTACGCCAAGGAAGTCGCCGATCAGCTGCGCGCGAACGGCATCCGCTGCGAAGTCAACGCCGGCTCCGACCGCATGAACGCGAAGATCCGCGACGCCCAGAAGCAGAAGATTCCTTACATGCTCATCCTCGGCGACAAAGAAGCCGAAGAGAAGGGCGTCTCCCTGCGTATGCGCTCCGGCGAGAATCCGGGCGCGATGTCCGTTGACGAGTTCATCGCCCTGGTCAAGAAGCAGGTCGCTGAAAAGATTTAAACGAATTTGAAAAGACTCCGCGAAAGCGGAGTCTTTTTGTATCTATATTACAAATTCATTGATAAAATAATAGTTACAAACATTTTCATACAAAAGGAAGGCAGAATATGAGCTACGACCGCATTGATTTGCTGCTTCGGGTTATCGACGATGATAAAGAAGCAAGTATTATATCGGAAATTAACAACGAGAGAACCTTCAAAGGATTCAGAAAGGGAAACGCGCCGAAGCAAAAGATATTAAGTGAAGTAAATTCCTCCGATGAGATTTATAAAGAATTTTTGATCAGAACCGTCCGCTCGTACTGCCCGGAGATTCATAAAGACAGGCTTACGCGGAATTTAAAATATTTAGATATCAATGAACTTCCTTCCGATTTGGAATATTACCCCGCGCGTCTGGCTGTGAAATTATTGAAATGCTCGGATAATCCGTTTGATTTTGTACGCGTTAATCAGGAAGAAGAGCCTCGGGCGAACGCGTTTCTTCAGCATATGCAGATGAAAAAATTTGTCGAAACCGAATCTCCCGTCGTGCCTGAACCGGAACCCGAACCCGAACCGGTACCGATCCCCGCGCCCGAGCCAAACCCGGAGCCGGAATCCGTTGATCCTGCAGTAGTGGATGAAGATCCCGAACCGGTTTATGAACCGGAACCGGAACCGGAGCCGGAAGCCGAATATCCCGCCGATGAGGAAAGTTACGAAGAGGAAGAGGAAGAGGACGAGGACGAAGAGCCCGAGGAAGTGAAAGCCGCGATGCCGGCCGAAGATTTTGATTACCCGACGGTGATCAGCAATGATTACCTCGGCTATATGCAGATCAAGCGGACCGCCAACAACGGCAAATTCTACAACTTCTATCCCCTCGCGCATATCGACGAGCAGGGCAATTTCTGCCCGATGGACGACGCGGAGCGTTTTTATTATTTTCCCGAGTTCGGCAACCTCAACGTCTACTCGAGCAAGCGCGGTTATGAACTGAGCCGCTGGTTTGAGAACGGCCGCATATACGTGATAAACCTGGAAGAAGACCGCCTCGAGGGCAACTACGGGTGGAACGGCGAGCTGAACAGCACCAAGGAAAAGGTCAATCTCGAGAATCTGCTCGCCGAAAACAAGAAGTGCGATTCGCATGACGAGCCTTATTACTGCTATCAGGTGATCGACGTGCATGACTTCTCGCAGTACATTGACGAAGGGAAATCTCCCTGCGAGATTCATACCCATCAGCCCGGCGTGGTTCCGAATAAGGTCGTCATGCTCCGCGATGATCAAAACCGCCTGATCGGACCGTACAACGTCCGCGATGTGATCTCCAGAACGGACAATCAAAAGACCTATTGGGTCGATATCAAGGCCAAGGACAAGAAGTTCATTTTGGATGTTTACATGCCCGAAAGTCCCGACGCCCTGATGACGATTCAATATTATGACGGCGGCCGCGGTGAAAAGTCCGGGACCGAAACCGTCGTGAACTTCCGCAAGCTGAAGCGCGCGAGCGTGGATTTCCTCACCACGGAGATGCTGATCAAAGGCCTGAATCAGCTTTACGAAGACAACAACGCCGAAAGCTCCGCGGACGGCCCCATCACCGATTCTCCGTTCCTTGAGCCCGAACTGCCGGAGAATATCATTGCCGAGCGAAAGGAACGCATGCTCAAGATCCTCGCCCGCGACCGCGGACAGAAGAACATGCTGAAGGGCTTCTCCGACAATATCTGGAAGAACGCCCTCCTTGACGCGGTCCGCAGCGGCGACCCGGAATGGGATGAGCTGTTCGGTATTTTGGCGCAGGACGCCACCTTCATGAACGCGATCTCCCGCCAGCGCATTCTGAATGACGCGATTGAGAACTGCCAGAGCGAGCTCGACCAGAAGCAGGAAGAGCTGAAGACTCTGATCCGCGATATGGAGACGAAGAAGCTCTATTTCGCCGAGGAAGAAGAAAAACGCCTTGCCGCCTCCCGCAAGGCCGCCGAGGAGAAGCTCGCGAATTACCGCCGCGAGGAATCGAATTACATCAACAACCGCGAAAAATACGAACTCGCGGATGAGATCGGTCAGCTGCGCGGTCAGTACGAGGAAGAGAAGACCAAATTGGATCAGGCGCGGACAGAATTCGACGTCGTGCAGACGCAGACCTCCGCCCTGCTGCAATCCTTCCAAGAGCAGACCGAAGGCGCCTTGTCGCGCATCGGTGAACTGGTGCTGCAGGACAAGGTCGCGAAGGTGCTTTCCACCGCGATGTCGGATGATAAACCGGATGAGGTGAATATTCCCATCCGTCAGAATCACATTGACCGCTACACGGAGCTCTGCGCGAAGAATACGGAGTCCGACGAGGCGATGCTTGACCGGCTGGTGAGCTTCTTCAAGGAATACCGCGTGAATTACTCCCGCAATGACATTCTGAACCTCTACATCTGCCTGACGCAGGGATTCCTGACCGTCCTCTCCGGCGCCCCGGGCATCGGCAAGACCTCCGCCTGCGAGCTGCTGGCCCATTCGCTCGGCTTGGACCGCGTCCTCCCCGGGCTTGAAATGCCGCGCTACGTCCTCGTCCCGGTTGAGAAGGGATGGAGCTCGAAGCGCGACTTGATCGGCTATTACAACCCGTTGACGAAGACCTTCGATAAGAGCAACGCCATGGTCTACAACGCGCTGGAGATTTCCGACTGTGAATGCGCCGGCAGCGCGGAAATGCAGGTGCCGCCGTTCGCGGTGCTGCTGGATGAGGCGAACCTCTCCCAGATGGAATACTACTGGGCGGAGTTCATGAACGTCGCGGACCGCTCCATCAAAGAACCGCGCATCAACCTCGGCAGCGGCAAGAGCTTCCGCATCTCGAAATCCTTCCGCTTCCTCGCGACGATCAACAACGACCATACCACGGAGACGCTTTCCCCGCGTCTGATCGACCGCGCCTGGGTGGTGACGCTGCCCTCCGGCGGACGCTACCGCGATATTACCTTCCATGAAGACTTCGAACCGGTCTCCATGGAGCGCATGCAGCGCGTATTCGGCCGGCCGGACGATGTCGACCATCTGCATCCTGTCTGCGAACAGATTCTGAAGGACGTTTATAAGATGTGCAAGGAATCCCAGATGGAAGTCAGCGAACGTTCCAAGGGCGCGATTCAGGGCTACTGCATCACCGCGAGCCGGATTTTTGACATTGATCATAAGAATGAAGAGCGGACCAAGGAAGTCCTTGCCGCGGACTTCGCGATCGCCCAGAAGATCCTGCCGAAGATTCACGGCCACGGCCCGGCTTACTGTGAGAACGTGCTCAAGAGGCTGGAGAAGTACTTCGAGGATAACAACCTGCTCAAGTCGCACGAGATCATGAGCGATATTATCCGCCGCGGCAGCGAGAACATGAATTATTATCAGTTCTACGCGTAAGGACGGAGCAGGCGATGCTTCTGAAATTAAAACCGGATAACATCAGCTGC